>NZ_JAALLT010000004.1:300000-600000 GCF_011059145.1 Halalkalibaculum roseum
GCTCACTTCCATGGCAGACTGTACATAGTTCGACATTTTTTGCTGGCGTCTTTTCTGACGCAGTTGCTGCTCAACCATCACCCATACCTGGCTGTTTTCAGGCGCTTCGATAGCTGACTGCAATGCCACTCGGTCTATGGTCCCATCTTCTCTTTGAAACTGCTGGCGTATGAAAGGATCAGGATTTTCACCGGTAATCATCTCAACCACTTCCTGGTCGGTAACAGTGATGCCAAGATCATCCATCTTCTGCTGTATAAGCTTGCTGGAAACCAGCTCTTCCCATGCCTGATCTTCGTAGTAGGCACGCATCTCCGGTGTGATGGAATTACCGGTCTGTTGTGAATACTGGTCTATGTAGTAACTGATTCTGCTGTTATACTCTTCCAGGGAAATAGGATCGCCATTCACTTCACCCAGATTGTTTGGGCCTGCCTGCATGGCATCAAATACTTTTGTATCTGCCAATGCCCAGAGTATTCCAAAAGAGAAAATAAGCACCCACAAAATGACGCCGGTGCTCTTCCTCATTTTTTCCATTACACCCATGAAATAAACCTCTTACTGCTTCTTTAAAATGTTAATAATCGTGATTCAAAAACTAGATTGTGCTGTTAACTTATAAAGCCTCGAAATATACAACAAGCATGTACTAAGAGCAATCGTAGAAGTAGGTGAACGAAGAAGGGACTGATTTAATTGTTGAGGTTTGATTTACTGATTTACTGAGTTGTTGATGGAATAATTAGTTAATTGACCCAACTCAATCCCTCAGTAAATCAGTCCCTTATCACTTCTAAAACACCTCTATCAGCCTCATATGTTTCAGATATTTGCGGGGATCTTCATTGATGTTCTTGATAAGCAGCTTCATTTCTGCTGACAGGCTGTCGAGATTGTTATACAATGAGGGGTTGTTTACCAGCTTGCCAAGGGTTCCGTCTCCATTGTTCACCTTGACCAGAATTTCATTGAGACTAACCCCTGTCTTTTCCAGTTCCGTACTCAAACTCTCTATTCTTCTGAGTGAATTATCCAGACCCACCATCACACTGTCAATACGCTCTTTGTTATCAGTGCTTACCGTGTCGAGGTTGGCAAGAATGTTATTTGCGTGATCAATACTCGACTCCAGCTCTCCTCGTTTGCTCTTCAATAATGTGGATATCTCATCAGTAGTTGTTTTCAGATCACCAAGGATATCATCAATTTTGTTCTGATTCTCATCAGAAATGGTTGTATTCAACTTTTCAAGCAACACGTTGAGCTGATCGAATGACTGAGACACATCATCACTCAATTTCTGTCCCTCGTCTTTAAGGGTCTCCAGCATTCCTCCCGTATATTCGCCCCGGATGGTACCTCCGTATTCTACATATTCATCTGAATCGCCCGGCTCGAGTATTATGGCCTTATCGTCAAGCAGACCGGATGATTCAAGCCGTGCTATAGAATTGACAGGTATGTCCACACCCAAATCAAAATTCATCGTAACCTTTACACTATCTTTTGAAATCAACTCAATTCTTTTCACGGAACCCACTTTGACCCCGTTGATATAAGCGATACTGCCTGCTGTAAGACCATCAACCTTCTCAAAATAAGTCACCACCTGGTGAGATCGACGGAATATGGGTACATCATTCATCAGACGAAAACCCAGAAAGGCCACAATTAATGCCGCCACTATGGTAATTGCGACTTTCGCCTCGTTGCTCAATTTTACTGCTGCCATGTTGCTCTAATTAAATTTTATATTCGCTTGCCGTAACAAAATCTTTCAATAGCTTATTATCGCTTTGTCTCATCTCTTCAACCGTACCGTGCCAGCATAGCTGCTTGTTTTCTAAAAATGCGACGGTCTCCGCAATTTCCAGCACACTGTGAATATCGTGCGTTACTACAATAGATGTAATATTCATGTTTTTTGCCAAATTAATGATCAATTCATTAATCTCATCGGATGTTTGAGGATCCAGTCCGGAAGTCGGTTCATCGTAGATAAGATAATCCGGTGTTAGGATGGTAGCCCTTGCCAAGGCTATTCTGCGGCGCATTCCGCCGGATAACTCTGAAATAGCTTTCCCAGCTGCATCTTCCAGGTTCACCATTTGCAAAGCTTTCATCACCTCATCATGTATCTGCTCATCATCCTTTTCCGTAAAATATCGCAGTGGGAAAGCAACATTTTCAAAGGTGTTGATGGAGTCAAAAAGTGCGGAACCCTGAAACAGAACCCCAAAACGCTGCCTCATTTTACGAAGTTCAACATACTCAAGCTCAAAAATGTTTTTCCCATCAATAATCACATTTCCTTCATCAGGATAAATCAATGCATTCAAATGTTTTACCAGCACTGACTTCCCACAACCTGATCGGCCGATAATGGCAATGGTTTCTCCGTCTTCTATATCGAAGGAGACGTCCTGCCACACCAGGTTATCACCGAAACTCTTTGTAAGGTTTTGTATCTGAATCATAATGCAGGGTTATAGTACTACGGCTGCCAGTACAAAGTCAGCCAGCAAAACATATATACAGCTTAAAACGGTTGCTTGTGTGGTGCCTTTTCCCACGCCTTCGGCCCCTCCTGTCACATAATATCCTTTATAGCATGATATTGAAGTGATCACGAAACCGAATACGAAAGATTTTAGGAATCCGAAAGTCACATCCCAGGGGAAGAAAAACTGCCTGGCTCCAAGCATAAAATCAGATGCCGGTAATGCACCCGACAAAACACCCGCTACCAGTCCGCCACCGATACCTGACACTGAAGCTACAATATACAGAATCGGAAACATGATTAAACCGGATAACACCCTCGGTACCACCAGGAAGGAGACGGAGTTAAAACCCATTGATTCCAATGCATCAATCTGTTCGCTTACCCTCATGGTTCCCAATTCTGTGGCAATTCGTGCTCCTACTTTACCCGCAAGAACCAAGCTGGTTATCACGGCAGAAAGTTCAATCAGCAGGGATTGAGAAACAATTGATCCGATTACCGAAACCGGTACGTATACAATATCGAGCTGGTAAGAAGTTTGCAGCGTCATTACGGCACCGGTGAAAACCCCCGTCAGTATTACAATGGGCACCGATTCATAACCGATTTTTACAAGCTCGTTTATTAAGTTCTTGCTATAAGTCTTGAATTCATACAAGGAGCGCAAGGCCCTGTACAAGAGCAAACCGTATTGTCCAAATTTTTGCAAGGCATCCATAGAAGTGAACTTTACTTAAAACTGTAGTAAACTATTCCCATTTGAAGCAGGTTAACATTTCGTGCGCTCTAATTTTAGACTATATTACGTACAAATTTTTCGGGCGTCCCTAAGGTAAAAAACTTATGCGAAGATTGTATAGTGATATCATCGATAATATTGTTGCGTTGCGCATTGCCATCGCTACCTCTGTTCTCGTCGTCGTGTTTGCATTCGGCACCCTCGGATATCACCTCGTTGAAGACATGAGTTTCTTCGACGGTTTCTATATGACATTCATAACCATTACCACCATTGGATTTTCCGAGCTGAAAAATTTGACCTCGGCGGGACGCATTTTAACCATGATCATATTTGTGATGGGAATTGGCGTCATCTCGTATATAGCATCACAAACTACACAATTACTTTTTGAAAGCGAACTATTTAGGAGGCGGGCTATGGACAAACAACTTAAGAAGATGGAAAATCACTACATCGTCTGTGGATATGGTCGCATTGGGCACCGTATCTCTGAGGTGTTGAAAGAAGCCAATATCCCCATCGTCGTGGTTGAAAACAGGGACAGCAGTATTGAACGAATAAAAGCAGACGACCTGATTCACGTACAGGGCAACGCCCAGGAAGAGAGTGTCTTGAAAGAGGCGGGAATCGAAAGGGCACGCGGACTTGTTTGTGCGCTATCCAGAGACCAGGATAATGTTTTTACCACACTGATTGCCCGGGAACTACGAGAAGACATTTTTATTTTAGTGCGTACCAACGAGCGGCAAAATACTCGTAAGATCAAACGCTCGGGAGCCGACAAGGTTATTTCACCGTACGAAATCGGGGCCGACCGGATGGCCAACGTTATTTTGCGACCGCATGTAGATCAGTTTATCCACCGCATCACCGGTGAGACACAGGATCACGTATTCGATGAAATCACAATTTTTGAAGGAGCAGAACTGGCCGGAAAAACCCTGGAAGAAGCCCAGATTCGTCAGAAATACTTTGTAGTTATAATTGCCATCATCCCGGCTGACGAACAGAATATAACATTTAATCCCGGCAGCGATGACCGTATGAAAGTGGGCGATTCCCTGATCGTGCTGGGTGATGTAGAACGCATCGAAACCATGAGAACAGAAGGTTGCAACGATTTACGCAGTCTCTCTGAAAGGGTGTCTAACTACGATTTCAAGGAAAAGCTGCTCGATCACGATTTAACTTTAGAATAAAGGAAGTAACCAAACTATGATCAGATATCTAACCGCCGGTGAATCTCACGGACCAAAGATCACGGGCATTGTGGAAGGCGTACCTGCAGGACTTGAATTAAGCGAGGATGATATTGCCCTGCATCTGGCACGCCGCCAGAAAGGATACGGACGTGGCGGGAGGATGGCTTTTGAGAAGGATCGGGCTGAAATTTCCTCAGGTGTCCGTTTCGGCAAAACGACAGGGGCACCTATAGCTATGCAAATGCCGAATCGCGCCTATGAGAAAGATGATGCCGGCTGGCCTAAAGTGATGAACAAAGAGGGCGACGGCGCAGATGTTGATCCGATAACAGTACCAAGGCCCGGACACGCCGATCTCATTGGCATCCAAAAGTACCGATACAATGATATACGTCCTTCCATTGAACGTTCAAGTGCAAGGGAAACCGCCATACGTGTGGCCTGCTGTTTTCCTGCCCGTAAACTGCTCAAACATTTCGGAATTGAAATAGGCGGACATGTGATTCGAATCGGTAGCAGCGGGTACGAAAAACCATGGGAAGATGTCAGAAACCTGGTGGATCCCATGCTGAAAGATGGAGCCGAAACCGTATTCAAGGCCGCGGATGAATCACCTGTTCGTTGCCTGGATGAAGAACTGACCCAAAAAATGCGCGATGAAATTATTGTCAGGCGAAAAGAAGGCAGCTCACTCGGAGGACATTACGAGGTTGTTGTTACCGGGCTGCCGGCTGGATTGGGGAGTTTTGTGCATTGGGACCGCAAACTGGAGGGACAACTGGCACAGGTCATCATGGGTACGCAGGCCATGAAAGGAGTGGAGATCGGGCTGGGTTTTGAAGCAGGTCGACGACACGGGCAGGAAGTGCACGATGAAATCACCTATGAAGACGGAAACTATCGTCGTGGATCCAACCGGTTGGGAGGACTGGAAGGCGGTGTAACCACCGGAATGCCTTTGATCATCAGGGGTGTGATGAAGCCGATCCCAACCATGCTCACGCCTATCAAGACGGTTGATATTGAGACCAAAGAAGAGAAAGATACCCGGTACGAACGTTCGGATGTATGTGCATTGCCACGTGCCGTTGTGGTCATAGAAAACGTCATCGCGCCGGTATTGGCAAATGCGTTTCTAGATAAGTTCGGCGGCGATTCCATCGAAGAGATTGAAGAACGTTACCAGGCCCGGTAAACAAACATGCCAAGTCTTAAGAGACTTGGCATGTTTAGGCGGTGGCTTATTTCTAAATGTATCGATTTGGAAAAAACAGATGCACTTTCTTCTCTGTAAGTTCATTTGAAGCTTATGAAGTTGCTCAAATATAAATTTCCCTTTTTCCCTGTATCATTTTCTGTATTTTTATCTGAAACAGAAATCTGTCTGTCGAGTACACATTAAGAAGCCGAAAACCATTCATGAGTGCATCGAATTCGAAGATTAAAAAACTGGCCGGATACATTAAGAAAAATCCGCGTGACTCGTTCTCTAAATTCGCTCTGGCTCTGGAGTTCATGAAGGAAGAGCAATTTAACAAAGCCAGAATTCTGTTTGAGGATATTGAACAGGATGACGCCGGCTACGACGGCGTATATTACCACTTGGGCAAATTGTATGAAATGTATGGCAGGCAGGAAGATGCCTTAAGCACTTATAAAAAAGGAGTGAAAATTGCGGCCAATAACAAACACAAACGCAACGTTTCCGAATTGAAAGAAGCATTGGCCGAACTTGAAATTGAAATGCAGAACTAGATTTATGACTATCAGACTATCTATTAAGGTATTTATCACCACTTTCTTATGCTTTCTGTTTGTCAATGTAGCAACGGCTCAACAGAAGACCCATACCGTAGAAAGCGGAGAAACATTATTCAGTATCGCTCAGCAGTTTGAGGTCACTGTCCAGAAACTGAAAGAGTGGAACAACCTGCAGAACAACCAACTTACCATTGGGCAGACACTCATTGTACAGTCGGCCGACCAGGAATCAGCCAAAACCCATACCGTGGAACCCCAGGAGACGCTGTTTTCAATTTCCAAGCAGTACGGAGTGAGCATTGCCGAAATAAAGTCATGGAATAACCTTGACAATAACAACTTGAATGTGGGCCAGGAATTGATCATCTATCCCTCATCAATTGATAACACGGATAACGGTACCGGTGCCGGTAATTCAATTGTAGTCTCGAACGAAACGCAGCAAAACACCTACTACACAGTCAAGAGTGGGGATACACTTTACAAAATTGCCCGTGCCCATAACATGACTTTGGACGAGCTGAAAACGCTCAATGATCTAAGCAGCAACACGATATCAATCGGGCAGCAACTCACGGTGAAAGCCCGGTCAACACCTCCTTCGGTTGCCGAGTCTGCTACCGAGTCCTCTCCCCAGGGAAAATTCGTAAACTATAGAATAGGAGAGCGGCAAAATCTGGAAACTATTCTGAACAGGTTCCAGATGGGTGAAGAAGAGTTTCGAGCACTCAACCCGGATGTAACCACATCCACCTTTCAAATCGGACAACAGGTCACGGTACTGGCTCCCGCTACCAAATCCTATAAAAATCCTTATAAAACGGGAGCCGGTCTTAAGGACTTAGGTGAAACGCCTGTTTCCACATACAGTGATACCGAAAAGGGGCAAACTACAACAAGCGGTGAGTTGTTTGTTCCGGATGAGCTTACGGCCGCGCACTCCAATATAGCGCTGGGCACCATCATCTTTATCGAGAATCCCGAAAACAACAAGGGAATTTATGTCCGTATCAACGATCGGATCTCTTCCAACGGACTGAAATTGTCTGACGGTGCATGGCAGGCTTTAAGTTTTGCTTCAAATTCACCGAGGGTTAAAATTTACCAGGATCAATGAGTGAAGCCCCTTCACGTTCGCGTCTGAAGAGTTATTTCAACAGCACCCATACGCTGCTCTATAGCTATCTGATCAGTTTGCCCCTATTGTTGCTGTATGAGATTCTCATCTTTGTTGCTCAGCCCGATACCGAACAGGTAGTACGCATTTCGGTTGATGTGTGGATAAAGACTTTGTTTTCTTATTTCGGACAAGATGTGCTCTCCATCACACTCATTTTTGTTGCACTGATTGGCATTTTTGTTCTCTACAAGGAACGCAATAAACTGGGCAGCCTGAAGGCGGGCTACTTTATGACCATGCTTATTGAAGCTTCGGCTTATGCCTTTATTTTGGCTTTGCTCATCTCCACAACCGTTAGCGGGCTGCTTCAGATAGCAGCCTATCAAACCGTAGAATCCCTCAGCACCTTACAACAGCTGGCCCTTTCCCTGGGAGCCGGGCTCTACGAAGAGCTCTTCTTCAGGGTAATTCTGGTAGGTCTTCTACTGCTGGTCTTAAAATATATGGTACAAACCAAGTGGCTGAGATTTGCCCTGGCCATGGTAATTGCTGCTTTGTTATTCAGTGCGGTTCATTATATCGGAGACTTGGGTGATACCTTTACACTTAGCTCTTTCCTTTTCCGTTTTCTGTTCGGACTTGCACTGAATGCCATCTACATATTTAGGGGATTTGGTATGGCAGCGTGGACTCATGCAATCTACGATCTTATGGTTGTGGCCTTCCTATAGTGGATTTAGGCTTACAAATCTTCAATATAACTTCACATAAAAGCTTTAACATTGAACTTCGTTAGATTTTTACTACTGCATGCATCAATACAATCTATTTAACTTTTAATAACTGAATATATATACTGATTTTACTATTTTAGTTATCATTAGAGTTTAAATTTATTTAAACCAGTTAAATATTCTTTTAAAAACCGGGATGGCCGAACTAACAAAAGACGAAGTTCAGAAGCAGGAGGATTTTGAGGAAGAGATTATTCCGCATCTGGACGCCATGTATAATTTTGCCTTAAGGCTTACGTCAGATCCGAATGATGCGGAAGATCTGGTGCAAGATACTATTGTCAAAGCGTTCCGATTTTTCAGCAGCTATGAAAAAGGGACGAATGCTAAGGCATGGCTGTTCCGTATTCTAAAGAACTCGTATATCAATAACTACCGAAAGAAGTCGAAGCAACCCAACCAGGTAGATTATGATGAAGTGTCCTCATTCTATGAGACAATACGGGCCGATCGCACCGATACCTCCGATCTGGAAGATCGCATGTTTCGTGAGCTTATTGACGATGACATCTCCAATGCCCTGGAAGAACTGCCTGAAGATTTCAGGACTGTAGTACTTCTTTGTGATGTAGAAGGCTTTACTTACGAAGAGATAGCCAATATGCTGGATGTACCTATCGGAACCATTCGTTCCCGACTGCACCGCGGAAGAAACCTCCTCAAAGCCGAATTGATGGATTACGCGGAAAAGAGAGGCTTCAAGTCTGATTAAAAAGTCTTTACCACTAAGGCACACAAAAGTGGTACTAAGTAACACCTTCCAATTCAGGCTGATTCAAGCGTCCACGCTTGAATCACAAAAATCTATAAAACAATAAATCCGTGTAAATCTGCGGTTAGTTTCCAGTCACCTTTTCTCCTTTTACCGGTATCCGTATCAGCCCTTATCCTCCATTTTCAGCACGATACGCATCGTAGTGCCCACTCCCGGTTCTGACCGCAGCACAAATATTTTCCCCTTGTGATAGTCTTCAATGATCCGTTTGGTCAGGCTAAGTCCCAGTCCCCATCCTCTCTTCTTTGTGCTGTAGCCGGGTTTGAATATTTCAGTATGATATTGCTTCTCAATGCCGTTGCCTGAATCTTCAACATCGATAATCAGATCGTTTTCTATCTGGTGCACCCGAATAGCCACATAGGAATCTTCCTTGCTAGTGTTGATGGCATCCATGGCGTTTTTTATCAGGTTCTCAAATGACCATTGAAATAGTTCTGAATTGAGACGCACCTTAACGTGGGTCTCAATAGATCGTCTTACCTCTACATCCTTTCCAAGCTGCGGTAACCTTCTCTCCATATAGCTGATTACCTGGTCCAGGATGGGTTCAATGCGCTGCAGCTCCAGTGCAGGTTCAGACCCGATTTTATTAAATCGCTCGGCCACCCCTTTAAGCCGGCTGATGTCATTTTCCAGCTCACCGCAAATCTTTTGGGTGAATTCGTCATCTTTCTTCTCCTCTCGCAGCAACTCAATCCACCCATACAAACTGCTTAAGGGTGTACCCAGCTGGTGAGCGGCTTCTTTGGTCATACCGACCCAGAGATTCGATTGCTCCGACTTGGTAATGGTCCGGTAACTCACGTAAGCAATTCCGAGCAAAAGGGCCAACAGACTCAGTTGTATGTATGGGAAATAGCGTAATAACTGCACGGTAGGACTTTCCCCATAATAGACATACTGCATCTGGTAGTAGCTGTCATCCCCAAGTCTGATTTCAATGGGAGGGTGCATGGCTGCAAACTCATTGATAAGCTCCTGGTTCAGCTCCCTGTCTACGTTATTCTGTAATATAATCTCACCGTCCTGATCCACAATAATTGTAGGCACATTGGCTCTTCTCTCATTCAACAGGATTTCCTGCACGACGAAATTCTGGGAGGTCCGGTCCGATTCCGCTTCTTCTATCATCGCAACAAGGCTGTCGGAAACCGTGGGATTGTCTTCAAGCTCATTGGCGGCCATCAGCAGCTTACGGCTTATCTCTTCCTGTACCGGGTTGCTGGCATATTCAATAGCCTTGGCCCAAAGCTCCACGCTGGTACTCTCCTGGCGAAGCATCTGGTCGATGAGATGCTGGTTATAGGCAAAAGAGCCGATACCCAGCAGAAGCAACATGCCGATCAGCACCATGTTAATTCTATTCGATGTGAGGTAATACTTCATAGACGATTGAGAGATAGCGTGATTGAGCATTCAAAATCTATAAAAATACCCAATAATGCATATGCAATAATTAGCAGTGCGAATAGAATGGTATAAGCGTAACTATTATTAATAGATCGACTGATTTTAGATCATAGTGAATATTTATAGTAAATGTGAAGTATCAGGACAATGGTTTTGATTAGATAATTATAAAAAAGTTTGGAAGTTTTAATTTTTATTCTACATTTGTAGAAGTAATTCTAAACTTGTAGAACAATATGGGACTTACTGAATCCGAAGAAGAACTGATGCAGTACCTGTGGAAGCTGGAGAAGGCTTTTATGAGAGATCTGCTAGAGGAATACCCGGAACCGAAGCCGGCACCGACCACGGTGGCCACGCTAATTAAACGCATGACGGATAAGGGATTCGTGGGCTATAAACAAATGGGACGTGCCCGGCAGTATTACCCACTGGTCAAAAAATCAGACTATTTTTCAAAACATGTAAACGGGCTCATCAAGAAGTTTTTTAACAACTCAGCCTCCCAGTTTGCCTCTTTCTTTACCTCAGAAACTGAGCTTACCGAGGAGGAACTGAAAGAATTAAAAGACATTGTTGAAAAAGAGATAGAGAGGAAGCACAAATGATCATTTACTTGTTTAAATCGACATTACTGCTGGGGCTACTTTATGTATTGTACAGGCTGATGCTGGAAAACGAAAAGATGCACCGCTTCAACCGGTTCTTTTTACTCTTAGCCCTGATCTTTGGACTGACAGCTCCATTGATTTCATTTGAGATTCATCCGGATCAGACAATTGCAGGAATAGAAATACAGCAGATGGAGCGAGTGGGTAATGCACCCGCGGAAGCCGTAAGCAACTCTGTGGAGCCGCTTATTACCCCTGATAAGAATGCGAAACCACGGGCGGAGATCACCCCGCTTGCCGCTGAAGAGCCGGGTTGGCCTTTCAGTGCTTTAGAAATATTACTTGGGTTGTATGTATTGGTCACCTATTTCTTGTTGATCCGATTTGCAGGTGGATTGTTAGAAATATGGAATAAAATCAAAGCCGGGAACCTTGAAAAAGCAGGGCCGGCTAACCTGGTGCTGCTGGATGGGTCCGTCACCCCGCAGTCATTTTTCAAGTATATATTCCTTGAGAAGGAATCATTCAAAAATGGAAAGATTGAACCGGAAATCCTGGATCACGAACTCACGCATGTCCGCCAGCTCCACTCCCTGGATGTTTTGTTCATCGAATTTTTGAAAGTCATCTTCTGGTTCAATCCGTTTATGTATCTCTACAAACATGCTATTCAACTGAACCATGAGTTTATAGCGGATGAATCAGTCATTAGCAACAGTTCTTCGATCAGCGATTACCAGGATCTGCTGATACGGGTCTCTTCCGGAAACAAACAAATGAGCACAACCAGTGGTATCAGTTATTCGCTGACAAAAAAGCGAATGAAAATGATGGCTAAAAAGTTTTCGGCATTTCGTTCGGGTTCAAAAGGAATATTTCTGCTACCGCTTATCTTATCGTTTTCATTGATGTTTTGTACTCAGAGTAAAGAAAAGAGTTATCCTCATAAGGTAAGTGGCAGCACTGACAAGCTTTATACCAATGTTAACCTCTATGTAAATCCCCAAAGGTCCGATGAATTGAACATTGAGCAAAGAGGCATGGGTATCAGATATGATTCCGCAGGAAATCCCTTTACCGGTACCCAGCAATTCAGAGATGTAAACAATGACCAACTTCTAAGCGAATCTGAATATGTGGATGGCATTCTAAAAAGCACCACAGCATACCACGATGATGGAAGCCTGAAGTTAAAATATGAATACGGTTATGTCGGGCAGAAGTTTAAAACCACCAAGCACTACAATGAAGATGGTTTAATGATTGAAGAATGGGTCAACCCCACATCAACAGACAGTCTGGGATATATAAAACAATGGCATCCTAATGGCCAATTAAAGTATGAAGCTTACTACATAGAAAATTTACAGTATCAAGGCTTGATGACTCTTTATGACAAGCAGGGAAACATCATTGAGCAGGAGCGTTACGAGAATGGGGAACTCATCGAGAAAATTAAATAGAAGCTATGAAACAGTTTACGAGCCATATTGATTTTTCTCTGACCAAAAAAAGAATCAAGATGATGATCAAGGAGTATTCGCCCTTGCGGTCTGGCTTTAAAAGCTTTCTGCTGTTACCTGTGCTGGCATTACTCATCCTTACTTTTTGCACTAAAGAGACTGATTATTCGGATTCTAATTCCAGAAGATTATATCATGTACCTGAACTCCATGTTGATTTTGATCGCTCTGAGGAACTTGGTATACCTCAAGCTTTATCTGCTCGTTTTACCGCTTCCGGTGAGTTGTTTACGGGAACTCAAAAGGTATATTTCACCAAGAATGACAGCCTGTACATGGAGCTATATTTCGAGGATGGAATTCATACAGGTTCCGAGATGACAATAGATGGCGATATTTTTCGACAAGTACACACTGTGTACCTTAATGAGCCTCTTTTCGGAAAAGAGATATATGTCAATGGGAATTTATCTTATGAAAATATTCCGCCTACCGAAAGTGAAGACGGTATGGGACATATTCGTACCTGGCATGATAATGGACAACTCGGGGCTGAAGTCACCTACACCGGTGATCAAATCTACCAAGGACTTATGACAGAGTATGACGAAGAGGGAAATATCATTACCCAGGAGCGGTACGAAGACGGAGAAATGGTGAAGAAGATAAAGTAACTGCCAGAGTCTTGCGCATTACCGTTGGATAACCGAGTCTGAACCTTTAAGAACAAGCAATTCAAAAAGAGACACTATGATTGCCTACATACTAAATTCTATTCTTAGCCTGCTGGCCTTATACCTTATCTATAAGCTGCTGCTGGCCAACCAGAAGACCTATCGTTTCAACCGGTTTTATTTACTGGCGGCTTTAGTCATTGGACTTACCTTTCCTGCTCTTGATCAACTTGATGCCGAACATCATTTTATTTACCGGCCCGGGGATCAGATAGCAGGAATGGAAGCCGAAAAGATTACGGCCATTAAAAAAGCGCCCTCGATCTTTGTCACAGCAAATGCCTTCCCCGAAAGTGAAATTCGCGGAATGGCTCCTGATCAAACTACGGACTCATCAGGATTTTCTTTGAGTTTTCTGCTTTTTTCAACCTACTGTCTGATTACCCTGTTTCTCCTCTCAAGGTTTATCTATGGGATTTACTCCATTTATGCGAAAATGAAGAAACTGGAATATATTGATCTGGGCACCACGAAAATCAGGCTGGCGGAGAACAAGGTCGCTCCCCATTCATTTATGGATGCCATTTTTGTAAACAAAAGTGACTATGAAAATGGACTCATCAGTGATGAGATACTAAAACATGAGCTGGCCCATATAAACGGGAACCATACCCTGGATGTGTTATTTGTGGAGCTGGTCAAGGTATTTTTCTGGTTCAATCCGGCCGTCTACTTGTTCAGCAGGTCCATTCAAATCAACCACGAATATCTGGCGGATGATCATGTATTGAAAAAGTATCACAATATTTCGAACTACCAGGAGCAGCTCTTGGAAGCCACTAAAAATCACAGCAAGGTAAGCTTTGCCAGCAATCTGAATTTCTACCTAACAAAGAAACGACTGCTCATGATGACGAAGTCGAATTCATTGGTACTCAGCTCGCTAAAGATAGCATTGTTAACTCCCCTCATACCATTATTGGTCATTGTTTTTAATACGCGGGTGGTCGATAAGGATAACCTCCTGGGCACCTACGAAACTGAACTGATACCTGATACAGTAGCTGTGGATAACAACTTTTCATTTGTAAGATGGAAGACCAAAGAAGGAGAGCTGTTTGAAGGGTCAAACAAACTTTTTGATCCTAAAACCGGAATCCTCCGACGTGAAACCATTTATGAAAACGGTAACACCATAGCTCATAAAAGCTACAACGGATTGGGCAAGGTGTTCTTCCGTACGCTTTTTGACTATGATGAGGGAATTCCTGCAAGGAAGAAAGTTTATATGTCAGGAGACCTGATGTCCGAATTCATTTATCCTACCCCCGAAAACAACTACATCGGCATCCAAAGATACTGGCGTCTGGAAGGAGGATTACATTACGAGGCTCATTTTCTAAATCATCCTGATAATTTCCACGGCCTGGTAACCGAATTTGATAAGAACGGAGAGGTCGTTGAACAGGAACGTTATGAAAATGGCAAGCTTTTAGAGAAGATTAAGTAAAAACCTCACCTGCAATTTTTGGACTGAATCCTAGCTTCTTGCCATTTAAATCTGAATAAAAACCGGAGAATAATCTATCCTACGCCGAAGCCTTGCGCTTTTCGTAGACGGGGGGTGCGTTATCTTCGATGGTCTCCTTAGTGATGACGCAGCGCTCAATATTTTTCATAGACGGCAGCGTAAACATGATGTCGAGCATAGCCGATTCCATGATAGAACGCAGCCCGCGGGCACCTGTCTTGCGTTTCAGCGCTTTCTCAACAATTACCTCCAGGGCATCATCCTCAAAAATCAGTTCCACCCCTTCCATCTTAAATAGTTTCTTATACTGCTTATTTAAGGAATTTTTGGGCTTCACGAGAATATCGATCATGGCATCCTTTGACAGCTGATGCAGTCCTGAAAGTACGGGCAGTCGACCGATCAGTTCAGGAATCAAACCATATTGTTGCAGGTCTTCCGGCTCCACGTGGGTAAAAATATCGGGATCATCCTTGTTGAACTTCACTTGTTCATCGGTATGGAAACCGAGCGAGCTGACCGATAAGCGTCGGGCAATAATCTCTTCAAGTCCGCTAAATGCCCCACCGCAAATAAACAGAATATCGGAAGTATCGACTTGTATAAAGCTCTGCTCAGGATGTTTACGTCCACCCTTGGGCGGTATATTGGCAACCGTACCCTCCAGAATTTTCAGCAGGGCTTGCTGCACACCTTCACCGGATACGTCACGGGTGATAGATGGGTTATCACTTTTACGTGCCACTTTATCAACTTCGTCTATATAAACAATTCCGCGCCGGGCACGATCCACATCATAATCGGCAGCCTGCAACAGACTGGACAGAATACTTTCAACATCTTCCCCCACATAGCCGGCCTCGGTAAGAACCGTTGCATCGGCAATGGTGAAAGGAACATCAATGATATTGGCAAGAGTACGGGCAAGTAATGTTTTACCGCATCCGGTCGGTCCCAACAGAATAATATTACTTTTCTCTATTTCGGTATCGTCGTTGGGATCCTGTTTTTCCGCACTGATTCGTTTGTAGTGGTTATAAACCGCAACAGAGAGGGTCTTTTTAGCCTGCTCCTGACCTATCACATAGTCATCTAGATTGGCCTTGATTTCAGCAGGCTTCATGAGGGGCTTATAGTTATCATCCCTCTTCTTGGCCATCGAAGCCAAATCACTCTTTACAATTCCTGAAGCATCAGATACGCAGCGGTCACAAATATAGACATCGTTTGGACCGGCAACCATGCTGTTTACTTCATGGCTGGATCTGCCACAAAAGGAACAGTGAATAGTGCTGTCTTTTTCTTTCTCACTCATGATAAAAGGAATTTATTCCTTAAGATTTTTTCTCAGAACGCTTCATTATGTTATCAACCAAACCGTAATCAAGCGCCTGATCAGCACTCATCCACTTATTACGATCAGAATCCTCAATGACTTTGTCCTGATCCTGTCCGCTGTGTTCTGCGATGATGCCTGTCAATAGATTTTTAATTCGTATGATTTCCTGGGCCTCAATCTCAATATCGCTGGCCTGTCCCTGTACACCGCCTAATGGCTGGTGAATCATTACACGCGCATTTGGCAACAGGTTTCTTTTGCCTTTCGCGCCGCCGGTTAGTAATACAGCACCCATGGAAGCAGCCATACCTACACAGGTAGTAGCCACATCACATTTAACATACTGCATGGTGTCATAAATCGCCAGTCCGGCCGAAACAACGCCACCAGGACTATTAATATACAAATTAATATCTTTTTCGGGGTCTTCCGACTCCAGAAAGAGCATCTGTGCTACAATAGAGCTGGCTACCACATCATTTACAGGGGTTCCCATAAAGACAATACGGTCTTTTAACAGGCGAGAGTAGATATCATATGCCCGCTCTCCCCGGCTGGTTTTCTCTACAACCATGGGGACCAAATTGTTGTTCTGAATACGTTCTACATCACTGAACTCGGGCATCTCAAATAGTGGTTGCTTTTGCATGGTACGTCTTTTTGAATTTTATATTAATCTATAATCTATTTGGCAGCTGCTTTTTCCTTGGCCTTAACTTTTTCGTCGTATTTCTCTTGGTACTCATCTTTGTCGATCTCACTAATCTTAACTTCATCCTTTAGCTTATCAAAGACTTTGTCTTCGCGAATACTGTTGCGCAGGCTTTCCAGCTGCTGCGGATTCTGTGCAAACATATTTCGCATCTGGTCAATGGTTACTCCATAACGTGCAGCTTCCGCCTGTAAGTATTCATCCACATCTTCGGGCTTTATCTCGATATCATCAAATTTTTCCTGAAGTTCATTATTGATGAAGGTCCACTTAGCATCTCTGAGAGCCCGGTCCTTGATATTTTCCTTGTATTCTTCCTCATCAAAGTCAGCCGGAAGTTCGCCACCCGACTGCTGAGCGACTCGCTGAACGTAGCGGTTTTTTACCTGTTCCAGGAATACTTCAGGAACTTCAAAGTCATGCGCTTCAACAAGGGAATCAATTACATCGTTCTTGAAAAGATCGTCGGCTGATTGATCGTAGTAGTTCTGAATACGACTCTTGATCAGGCTTTTGAACTCATCTACATTCTTAGCTTCGCCGTCGGTCTGTTGTTTTGCAAACTCATCAGTCAGCTTTGCCTTATGTGGCTTTTGAACCTTTTTGATGACCAGGTGGAAATTGTGACTGTGGTCATCGTGTCCGATTTCAACATCCACTTCGTCCCCGGCTTTATTCCCAACCAGATCATCCTTGAATTCCTTGAACTCATCTTTTCTAAGATCGATTTCCTGATCTTCATCCTTCTCTCCTTCAACGGGTTCACCATCGTCGTCCAGGTGAATGACATCAACTGTAACTTTGCAGTCCTCAGTTATTTCCTCATCAACTGTTTCCCAATTACCCTGGTTTTCCAGAATCCGATTTAACTCTTCGTCCACTTCCTCATCGGTTACATCATGCACCAGACGGTCCACTTCAATTTCACTTAAATCAGCCAGTTCAACTTCAGGGGCTGAGCCAATCTTGAATTTGGCTTCCAACTCATCGTTTTCCCATGAAAGATCCAGCATCTGGGTCTCTCCTACCGGCTCATATTCAGGAATCACTTCGTTTTCAAACACTTCCTGAACATATTTGTTGATCTCTTCCTGCTCAATTTCATCACCAAAACGTTTTTTGATGATATTCAGCGGCACTTTACCCGGTCGAAAACCCGGCATTTGAATCTGGCTTTTATACTTCTTGTAAGCCTCGTCAAACTTAGGTTCGAGATCTTCGCGGTTGGCTGAAATAATAATTTCCTTGTCAACAGAAGTTATGTCTTGTACGGATATATCCACGGAATTACTCCAAATAATGGTTTAATTGCGAACGAAATGCGTTCTCGTTCATTACTATTTACTGGATGTGTGTACGAGAGGGGGGACTCGAACCCCCACATCGGTTAAGATACTAGATCCTAAATCTAGCGCGTCTACCAATTCCGCCACTCTCGCATGTAATCAACACTGTGATCGAATTTTCAAAGCCACGAAAACTACGGCTTTTTTGCTGTGATTTCAACAGTAATAATCACTTATGAACTGCTGTGACCCCTACTTCTACATTCTAATAAAAGTCACCTGAGACATAGCGCAGCTTTTTGTAGATTCAGATAGCTATCAAATCGTAAAGCCTATTTGAGAAATCATCCATGTTTAATAATCTCCGCTTAGTTTATATCACCACCAAAGATAAAAAGGAAGCCAAAACCATCGGCAGAAAAATAGTTGAAGAGCGTCTTGCAGCATGCGTCAATATCATTGACGGAATGGAAGCTATTTACCGTTGGGAAGATGAAATAGAAGAGGCTTCGGAGTGCATACTCATCGCCAAAACCCCTTATCACAATGTGAAAGAGCTGACAGAGCGGGTCAAAGAGATGCACAGTTACGACTGCCCTTGTGTTATTTCCGTACAGCTGACCGAGCAGGAAGGCAACCAGGAATACCAGCACTGGCTGTTAAAAAATTCAAAACGCCAAGTCATCAACTACGAAATCGAAGACATATAGGTAGTTTTGAAGGATTGAGGGACTGATTAATTGAGTTGGCGCTAAACGTTAACTCATACCCTCAATAAATCAGTAAATCAATAATTCAATCCCTCAGTAAATCAGTCCCTCAATCCCTCAATCCTTAATTATGAAGTCCGCATTCGGTTTTTGGGGAGTCTGCCCAGCGGCCGCTGCGACCTAAGCCGGGAACTGTACAGTGGGTACAACCTACCGAATGATATCCCTTATCTACCAGCGGGTGAAATGGTAATCCGTGATTTTCGAGATACTCATCAACCAGTGATTTGTTCCAGTCGATCAGCGGATAGAACTTCAGGATATCCGACTGCTCTTCAAGTATTCTTAAGGAGTTGCGGTAACTACTTTGGTATCCAATCAAACCGGAGACCCAAACATTATACTCCGTTTTGATATTCCTCAACGGCTCATTCTTGTTGATAGCACAACAGATTTCCGGGTCTTTGCTCCACATCTGCTGCACTTGGGTTGTCATGTGTCGCGACGGATCTGGCTTGAGGGTAATTACCTGTAAATTCAATAATCGGGTCAGCCGATTTTTATAGTTTATTGTCTCTTTAAAGTGATAACCCGTATCTATAAAATAGATGGGACAATCGGGCTTGATTCTGCTTATGATATGCAACAGTACGGCAGAGGTGGTTCCGAAAGAAGAGGTGACCAATACTTTGTCAAAGCTGTTGAATACCTGTGCGACCCGGGCATCAACAATTTTCGACGTGAGAGCTTTGTTTATCTTATCCTTGTTTAAAAGACGCATGACAACTGACTTATGATGACAATTGTAAAATCGTGTTAATTTAAAAAATTATAGCATAGTGAACATTTTAAATATTGAACAGCGAGATCACACCCTTTGGGCTGCCATCAACCGCCCTGAATCGCGCAATGCCTTGAACTTTGCGCTAATGGACGCTTTGGAAAATACCATTGATCGGTTGGAGTCTGATGCATCTATCCGCACTTTTGTGCTTAGCGGGACTGATGGTCACTTCATATCGGGAGGAGACCTCCGTGAATTTCATACCATCAAAACAGCAGAAGAAGCCAAACCCATGGCAAAAAGGATGCTATCCCTCTTTAAACGAATCGAACAGCTCCCCTGCTGGACGATTGCGTGTATCAACGGGGCAGCCTATGGCGGCGGTTGGGAAACCATGCTTGCTTTTGATTTCAGAATTGCTTCGGAAGATGCTGTCATTGGGTTTACACAAGGTAAGTTTTACCTGCCTCCGGGCTGGGGCGGACTTACCCGTCTGGTAGAAATTGTCGGCCGATCCACAGCACTGAAATGGCTGGCGGAAACCGCCGTGATTGAAGCAGATACTGCCCTTTCTCACAAATTGATCAATAGAGTGAGCATAGAGAATGAGCTGATAGACAATACCTGGCAATGGGCAGAGGAGCTGAGTCATAATGACCGTGACTTCATCAAAACATTAAAGGAGGGTGCTCTGCGCATAACCGAAGCCCGATGGAAAGCCATACATGAGGAGCTGGATAGCTTTTCCAAATTCTGGGAAGACAAACGTCATCATCAAAGAGTGGAGAAATTTTTGAACAGGAACAGGGATTAAATTAACTAGCTGCTACTCTTCTGCTTTAGGTCTCAGTGCCATATTTGCTTCGTATCGTTGACCTTTCCTCAATAGTTCGATACGCATCGTATCTCCTTCGGCGTACTCACGAAAGAGGGCTTTCAAATGCATCTGACTCTGCACCCGCTCGTCCCCGACTTTCAGGATGATGTCTCCGGGAACAATACCGCATTCAAATGCCGGACCGTCTTTATTGACACTGGTTACAAGCAAGCCGGGCACTTGCGGCAGGTTGTATTTTCTGACCAGCTGGTAGGTCATCTCAGTGGTTTCCATTCCGGGATTATAGGCCATAGATACTTCTCCGGTGGAGGCAAGCTGGTCGATAATTTTTTCTACCCGGTTGCTGGGAATAGCAAATCCCAAACCTACGAAGCCGCTGCTGGTTCCTCCCGTAAAAATAAAGGTATTCACCCCGATCACTTCACCGGCACTATTCACCAGTGGCCCGCCTGAATTCCCCCTGTTAATTGCGGCATCGGTCTGAATCATATTCAGATACACCCGGGGCTGGTTAGGATCCGGTCTGAAATCTCTGTTGACAGCACTGACTACCCCAACCGTTACCGATGGCTGGGCGGCCTCAAAGAGTCCGAAAGGATTGCCGATAGCAAGTGACCACTCTCCTACCATTACTTCATCGGAATCACCGAACTCTACATAAGGAAACTTCCTATCAGCTTTAATTTTCAAGAGTGCCAGGTCGGCAAGTTCGTCAGCTCCCAGAATCTCTGCTTCGTATTGGGTGCCATCCGTCAGGGAAATCATAATTTTCTGAGCGTTTTTATCGGCGACATGCTCGTTGGTCACTACTAAACCGTCTTCGCTAATGATGAATCCCGACCCCATGCTGCTGAACTCGCGTTCGGTAGGAGCAAAGAAAAAACGGTTATAAAATTCATCAAATGCCAGCCGTCTTCCTCCCTGCCGAACCTCGGTTACCGTAATGCTGACGGTTGCAGGACTAACTTTTTTTACAGCCTCTGTGATGGCGGTATGGCGGCTGTTGTAAATTTGCTGATCTGCATCCTGGGTAACTGCATCCTGTGTAGTGTATCCCTCACTGTCACTCGCGGCCAGTCCCGGAGAAGTTCGAACAGGTCCGGAGTCAGCCACTGAAACAGAAGCATTATCATTAACTGGCGCCGGTTCCTGTTGAGAACAAGCTGAAAAAAGAATAGAAATGGCTACTAGTATACCGGAAAGCGTCTTGAACATAATTTTTATGTGAAGCAGTAATTACGACTTATCAATTTCGGCCAGTTGTTTGGAACCGATGCCAACTACTTCTTTAATGGTTTCTTCAAGCGGACCGGGATGCCATGCACCCGAAGCTTTTTTGTGTCCGCCACCGCCGATTTCACGTGCCCACTTGTTCACATCTACTTCATTGCTTTTGGAGCGCAGGCTCATTTTGACCCCTTCTCCAAGGTCTTTGAACAATATTGCGGCTTTAATACCGGCAACACTCAGCGGATAGGCTACAAAGCCCTCACAATCATCATTGGTTGTATCGGTCTCCTCCAACATTTCGCTTGTAACGTACATAGTAGCGATTTGATTGTCTTCATGCAGCTTGATAGTACTCATCGCCCTACTCAAAAGGTGAAGCTGGTTCAGACGCTTGTTTGAGAATACTTTTTCAGCAACTACGTTGGGACGAAACTCACCGATACGCAGCAGTTCCGAAGCAATATTCATTGTTTCCGGGGTGACGCTGTCATACTGCAAGGAGCCGGTGTCAGTTAGAATTCCGGTATATAGCGCCTTGGCCGATTTACTGTCGAGCTGCTTGATATCGTTTTGAAGGAAGAGATGAAAGATAAGCTCACAGGTAGAAGAAGCCTCCTCAACGGAAATAGTCATATCAAACCCATCCTGGGGATCCGGATGATGATCAACCATATAGCTGGGTTTGGGATCGTCTTCCATATACTCTGCGTAGCTTCCGAAACGAGTAGGTGAGTTTCCATCTAGCAAAAGAAATGCGTCGCACTGCTTGAGGGTCTCCTCACGGGGCTCTTCAATGGTATAAAAGTCAGTGAGCCACTGCAGGTTTAAAGGAATCTGATCATCATTGAATGCAAAAGCCCGAATTCCATTCTTTTCAAGCCATCGGCACGCCGCCACCTGGGCACCGATACAATCACCGTCCGGACGTATATGCGAATAAACACCCACTGTGCGATGTTCCTTCAATTTTGAGACCAGCTCTTCAAACATGATGAAAATGAATTATTAAGCTAAAAAATAAGCTTACTAAAATGGGGTATAGAATGGAAGAAAGCAATATTTTTTTCACCCCTTTCAACCGGCTTGATTTAATGCTTTCGAATGCTGCAAAAGAAGTTTATATATTCACCATAATCATGAAAACGCTGATACTTTGTAACGGATCACCGCCTTCCAAGCAACTCTTTGGAGAATGTCTAGAGTGGGCTGATTTATTTATTGCAGCAGACGGTGGAGGCAATGTAGCACACAGCTTGAATACGCTGCCCGATATCGTTATAGGTGATCTTGACAGTTTTGAATACCCCGACAGTGAATCGTACATGGTCTTATTTGACCCTGACCAGGAGACAAATGACTTGGAAAAGGCATTGAAAAAAGCTATTGATGAAGGGGCGATGGAACTGATTGTGTTGGGAGCGACCGGCAAGAGGCTTGACCAGACACTTAAAAATCTTTCGGTAATGAAGCAGTTCAACAACAGTTTCAACTCCCTTGTCTATAAGGATAATTATGGTGATACCTTTATTCTTCCCGACATCTACCGAAAGGAGCTGGAACCGGGCACCCAGATTTCACTGTTCCCTTTATCAGGTGAGGTTACCGGTATTCATACCGAGGGACTGAAGTATTCCCTAACGGATGAAAAATTGATGAATGGGGTAAGGGACGGTTCATCCAATGAAGTGGTTTCAAGCCCCATTGAAATTACCCACAAAGAGGGTGACCTTCTGATGTTCATTGCGCGAGAGAGATAGCTGAATTTCAAGCTCTTAATTAAAGGAAATTATCATAAAACCGCACTTAACCCTCTTTAGAACGAAATGGGCTAGCCTTTTAATAAAAGCTATCTTTCAAATTATTAACCCCGAACTCATTAGGTGTCATTCCGACCGAAGCGGAGGAAACTCATCCGTTTGATAAATGAAAAACCATGTTTAAATGCAAGTAACAAACTATTCAAAATCCTTTCATTATTTGTTCTCATTTCTCCCATTGCAATGATAAATCTTGCCATTGAGGGTTTAATCTATTGATCAACTTCAACTTCTTCTCTCTACGCCATCCTTTAAGTTGTTTTTCACGACTTAGGGCCCTATCTATATATTCAAATTCTTCATAGTATACTAGTCTCGTTACCCGATACCGGGATGTGAAGCTATTATTATCAGTTTCCCCCTTATGCCACATTACCCTATTGTAGATATTATTGGTGACACCTACGTAAATCACTCTGGAAATACTTGCCATGATGTAAACGTAATACAGGTTATGTTTTCTTTGATAAAGCATATGGAAAAGTCTTTCTTAATAGACCATTTAAATGTCAGATCCTTACATCACCCATTAAAGTTTTATTTAGCAAATGACATGAAACACTGTTAGGGCGGATGAGATCCCTCGGCGGGGCTTCGGGATGACAAAAATTAGGTGAGTTGCCAGTTTAAATAGTACCTGAACTTTTAAATTAGCCAATCCAATCTATTTACTCAGCAAATGGTGCATCAGTGTAAAGACACATGGTATTGCTCCTAATTAGACCATAGCGGATAATCAAAAATATTTCTAGATCCCTGTAAGATGCCATTCTGACTTCAGGATAGATAGTTCTTTACTTTCTACCACTTAGTACACCTGGTGGTAAGGCCGCATATAATCTTACAAATTGTTGAAGCCTTAGTTCGTAACGAATATCTTCCAGCTATTTTGAAACAAACCAGCATTCTTTGAGCGAACTAAGCTTTACCCTACTGGATTGGGGAATCATCCTCTTTTATTTCTGTTTTCTGGTCTTTCTGAGTTGGAAACGGGAAGGCGAAGACAAGGATGAAGAAGCCTTTCTCCTCTCGGGCAGGAAAATGACCTTACCTGCTTTTGTAGCTACCCTTGTCTCTACATGGTACGGGGGGATACTCGGCGTAGGTGAGTACAGCTACCAGTTCGGCATCTCGCAATGGCTATTGTTCGGTTTTCCTTTTTATATCTTCTCTGCACTCTTTGCCTGGCTGCTGGCGGGTAAAATAAGAATGAACAAGGCCCTGTCCCTCCCTGAAGCTGTCGGTAATTTTTACGGGGAGAAAGCCGGCCGTTTTTCTGCAATTCCGGTATTTATCCTGGTTAGTCCGGCACCTTACATCCTGATGCTTGGACTCATATTTCAATACCTGACCGGGGGAGCCGGTGACTTTCTCTGGTACGCCAGTGCAGTAGCTCTCTTTTCGGTAGCCTATGTAACGTTTGGGGGCTTTAGTGCAGTCGTCCGCACGGATATGCTGCAGGTCATACTGATGTTTGCAGGATTCGCTTTTCTGCTTTTTTACGCCGGGGTTGAATTCGGTTCCTTTGGCAAATTGTGGAACGCCGTACCAGACAATTACCGTGATCTGACCGGCGGACAGGACATACAGTATATCCTTGTCTGGTTTTTCATTGCACTTTGGACCTTCGTAGACCCCAGCTTCCACCAGCGAGCTGCAGCCGCCAAAACTCCTGAAACAGCCCAAAAAGGCATATTTATTTCCATTGTCCTTTGGTCGGTATTTGACTTTATGACCCTATTCAGCGGCATGTTCGGCTGGGCCATTTTAGGACCTGACCTTGCTGAACCGATCATGGTCTATCCCTATCTTGCCAATGAAATATTGCCTGTTGGTATGAAGGGTCTATTCTTTGTCGCACTATTGGCCATTATCATGTCAACTATGGATAGCTACCTGTTTCTTTCCGGACAAACACTGGGAAGAGACTTGCTTGTAAAACTGTTTCCGAATAGTTCGAATAACCGACTGACCCGTATTAGTGTACTGCTCGCAGCCGTACTTGGTATCCTGTTGATTATCGTCTATCCAAGCGTCATCGACATTTGGTACGTAATTGGTTCGGTGATGATTCCTGGCATACTGTTACCCGTACTGGGTATCTATATACGTCTGTTCACCTTGAAGAAGGGTTGGGTAGTACCCACCATGGTGGTATGTATAGGTATTTCATTGACCTGGTTAGTATTGGGAACCATTTATAGTACCGAAGCCTATTCATATACCTTCCTGGGACTCGAACCCTTCTATCCCGGGTTGTTTGCAAGTATACTATTCTGGCTATTTGGCAGAGATAAGAGTGAAGACCTGATAGCAGAAACCGAGTTCACCAGGGAATTAAAAAACGAGTAAGATCAGGTACTTTTTAAGATGTGACCCAGGTTTAGCTTGTGGATAGGGATTAGATACTTAAGCGCCATGGCATCTTTCTGAATATTAAGCAAACCGGTGCCCCTGAAGTCTACAATACAATAACCGTCAAGCAGCCTGACTACTTCTCCGATCCCGTAATATTCGGGACAAGGACCGTAATAGACTAAGTCACCCAACTGGATATTATTATCCGCCCTGCGGTTAAATGGATAAATAACCGGCAAACGATCCAGACGATATGATAACTTGTTTGCGCCCATGGGGCTTAATATATAGGATTATGTTCCTTTTTGCTGTATGACAAATTTTCGCTTTGTCGGGGCGAGTGATGTAATGGTAATCCAAACAGCTTCGGCGGGGATAATATCGCGAATCCGTTCCGGCCATTCAATAACTGAAACGCCCTCCCCATAAAAATATTCTTCAGCACCTATCTCAATAGCCTCATGAACCGATTCCATCCGGTAACAATCAAAATGATAGAGCGGTATACTTCCCGGGTATTCATTGATCAACGTGAAAGTAGGCGATTGTACATCCGACTCCTCTATACCAAAAGCTGTTACCATTCCCTTAACGAAATGGGTTTTCCCCGCACCGAGATCACCCTCAAGGCAGACCACATCCCCGGCCTTGAGACTCCGGGCAAAATCAGCAGCAAACTTTTTGGTCTGCTCTTCTGACTCACTTATAAATTCTTTCTCACTGCTCATTTTGGTTTAGAGAAATGTTTAATACAGATATTTGTTCCTGTTTGAAAAAGTACGTCCGCTTAAGGCTGAATAATCTGCAAAGAAGTCGAAATATTAACCAAAGCACAAAATCTATCTGCGCATCAATGTCTTAGGGCGTAGGGTTGCAATAGGCAAAATCATCTCTTCCATACTGGCACCGCCGTGCAGAAAAGTATCCTTATACCGGCTTTGGTAACGGTGATAGTTGGTCGGATAAACAAAGTAATAGTCTTCCTTAGCAATGATATAATTGTTCACTATTCCCGGGGCGGGCAATTTATAGGATGCCGGATCATCAATAAAGATGGTCGCATCCTCGTCGGCATTTAAATTTCTGCCATATTTGTAGCGCAAACTGGTTGAGGTATCCTTGTCCCCATACACCTTGGCATCACGAAGAGCTCTCACTGCACCGTGATCGCTGGTAATCACTATGGTAACCTCTTCGTCCGAGAGAATCTTAAATATGTCATGGAGTGAAGAGTGCTCGAACCAAGTCTTGGTAAGTCCCCGGAAAGCCGGAACATCGGGAGCAATTTCTTTAAGGATATCAGAGTCCGACCTTGAGTGAACCAGAGTATCCACGAAATTGTAGACAAAAGTGCTCAAGGGCGATTGGGTATAATTCATGATACGATCCGTTACCCGTTTCCCCTCCTCCGCATGAAGTACTTTCTCGTATTTGGCGTTGATATTCAGTCCCTCCCGCTCCAGCTGTTTCTGCAACAGTTCCTGCTCATATTGGTTCAATGAACTCTCATCCTCCCCACTATGCCAAAGCTTCGGATATATTTCCATGATCTCCTTGGGATACAGTCCCGAAAATATAGCATTGCGGGAATAAGGTGTTGCCGTCGGCAGGATGGAATAGTAAAAATCGGTATCGATGTTGTAATATTCAGTCAGCAGATCCTCAAAAACGAGCCATTGATCGTAGCGCATGCAGTCAATCACGAAGAACATAGTGGTCTGACCGTTCTTGATATGCGGGAATACATATTCTCCCATAATATCTATGGAGAGCGCCGGTCGCTGGGGTGTTTTCTGATCTAACCAATTCCGATAGTGCTCTTCAATGAAACGCCCGAACATCTTATTCGCTTCACGATACTGGTCATGCAATACCTGCAACAAGGATTCTTCGCCCGATTGCAGATCAATATCCCAACGTATCAACTGCTGATAGATGTTGATCCAGTCTTCCCAGGTTGTTTCTTCACGAATGCGCTGGGAAATCTTGTTGAAGTTTCTCAGGTAGGACTGCGCAAATTTTTCAGAGCGAATTCGTTTTCGGTCAAGAATACGCTTTACCGTAAGCAGGATTTGGTTCGGATTGACCGGCTTAATCAGGTAATCGGATATTTTTCCACCGATGGCATCTTCCATGATCGACTCCTCCTCACTTTTGGTGATCATAACCACAGGAAGAGAAGGCTGAATGGTTTTTATCTTATTAAGCGTAGCAAGACCGTCCATGCCCGGCATCTGTTCATCCAAAAAAACGATGTCAAAAATCCGCTCTTTAATGAGCGTAACAGCGTCATCACCGTTTGTGACAGGTGTAATTTCAAACCCTTTATTCTCCAGGAAAATAATATGGGGCTTAAGCTGATCTATTTCGTCATCAGCCCATAATATCCGATTAGACATTGCAGATTCATTTATTCATAATAGGATCCTTAAGTTGAATAAATGGGAGCAACTTTTCCAATCGCTTTTTCCCTATTCCCTTGATCTTTAAAAGCTCATCGTATGAAGTAAATGCCCCGTTTTTCGTTCTGTATTCGATAATTCTTGAGGCATAGGCAGGACCAATACCGGGGAGACTTTCCAGCGTTTTGGCGTCCGCCGTATTGATATTAATCCTGGCTAAAAGAGATTGATCCATCGTTTCCCCGGTTGCAGCTTTTTCGACCTTAATACTGTCAGCAGGAATGGTGTCGGAAGCCATTGCTGAAACCTTTTCAATTTCGGGATGATACCTGGCCAGGATAGCATTCTCTTTTTGACGCAGAATCTCTGTTCGCTTTTTGAACTCAGTTTCCAGTTCCGAATAGTATTGTTCATCGTAGGGTGAAGATACGGGTATCAGGCTTCTGATGAGTGTCACTATTAACAGAATAGCCATCAAAACCGTAAGAGATACGCGCTCAGCCTTGGTTATTTTCAAATTTTCAAGCCAGAAGAACAGTTTTCTTTTCATCTTGTTACCCCATTTGCTAAAACAATTACCGGTTATTTGGTATGACTTCCCAGACCTTCATTCCTTACAAATTGTAGCTTGTTTTCAAGAAATTTTGTTCGGATGTTCACGCACAGAAATGACAGACAAGCGCACATACCGCTATAACAACCTCCCTGTTGCCTATCGAAAAACAGGAACCGGGAAACCTATGATCATCCTTCACGGGTGGGGAAGTAGCAGCCGGGTCATGATGCCTGTTGCCAAACAGTTATCCGATATTCGATGCTGCTACGTAATCGATCTGCCGGGTTTTGGCGATACACCCGAGCCTGACCGGTCGTGGTCTATAGACGATTATACAGATATGGTTCAATCGTTTATAGAAAATGAATGTGATGAAACGGTAGATATATTGGCTCACTCTTTTGGAGGAAGAATTACCTTAAAACTATGTGCCCGTGCATTTGGACAGGAATGGGTGGAGAAGGTCCTGATT
This sequence comes from Halalkalibaculum roseum, assembly GCF_011059145.1. Taxonomy (NCBI): domain Bacteria; kingdom Pseudomonadati; phylum Balneolota; class Balneolia; order Balneolales; family Balneolaceae; genus Halalkalibaculum; species Halalkalibaculum roseum. Next base: position 329,100 of record NZ_JAALLT010000004.1, read on the forward strand.
ACAGGAGGAGCCGGTATGAAGCCCCGAAGAAAGCCATCCTATTATCTCAAAAAATATACCGCCAAATTGTTGAAAGCGCCATTTCTATTATTGCCATCCGGCTCCAAAGAGAATGCCTTAAAATGGCTGCGCAATACTTCAGCCTGGAAAGCACTGGGCTCCTCGGAGTATTCCGAACTAAGCGGCGTGATGCGAGAAACATTCGTAAAATCGGTGACTGAATACCTGGAGGCCACACTTCCCAAGATACCGCATGAGGTACTGCTTCTTTGGGGTAGGAATGACGAAGCAACTCCTATATACCAGGGAGAACGTATGGACGAGGGCATTCAAAACGCAGCATTGGTCGTGATGGAAAATGCGGGACATTATGCTTTCCTGGACAAACCCAAGCATTTTACCTCTATTGCCCGGGCATTTTTAAAGGATTAGTTAGACATGCCAAGTTTTTAAAACTTGGCATGTCTAAGAAGGAAGGCTACTTCTTTTCTTCCAACTCCCGCTCCTTAAAATCCTCATCAAAATAGTTATACCATTTACGAAAAGGTCGAAATGCATTTTCCGGGTCAAAAGGGCGCTTATATTCACTCTGCCGACACTCTTCACTACAGCAACCCTCCATTTTGCGAGCCCCTTCTTCGGAACAGACAAACAGTTTGTTGCACTGCATATTGGCACAATTAATATAGGTATCAGCCGGCTTTCCGGTGATTTCACACTCGGCTATAGGCTCCATATCTTTTTCATTGACGGGGACCACAAGCCGATCGTCAAAAACAAAGCATTTCCCCTTGAAGTGTACGCCACCCTCTTCTTTACCATAGCGTAAAATTCCACCGTGCAGCTGGTTCACATCGTCCCAGCCTTTTTCCTTCATGAGTACCGAAAATTTTTCACATCGGATACCGCCCGTACAGTACATTAAAACCTTTTTGTCCTTGTCGATTTCAAGATTATCCACCCATTCCGGAAATTCATAGAAGTTTTCGACATTAGGAGTTATGGCTCCTTCAAAATGTCCGATCTTTGATTCATAGTCATTCCGTACATCAATAAGCACATAATCTTCGTCACTCTCCAATACCTCCCTCCACTCGTGAGGTTCAAGATATTTCCCGCCACGGGCCGGATCCACATCCTCTTTGTGCAAGGCTACTATTTCATCCCGGGTCTTGCAAATTAATTTGGCGAATGGAATATAGTCACTCTCATCCGTCTTGAAATCGATGTTATCAAAACCGGGTAAGGAAGTCAGGTGTTCTTTGTAGGTTGCAACCTGCTCAGGAGTACCTCCCAGGGTACCGTTAATTCCTTCTTCACTGATATATATGCGACCTTTGACGCCCAAGTCTTTACAAAAGCTTTTATGCTCTTCGCAAAAGGTCTCGGGGTCATCAATTTTGTTAAATTTGTAATAAAGTATAACTTCGTACATAATTTGTTTTATTTACTTACCACTAAGGCATTAAGTGCACTTTGCTTCTTAGTGGTTTCCTTTTTGCAGATGGCAAAAATAAGACTTATTCGTCAAGAAATGAACCTATTTCATCTTTTGATTTTCATACTATACTGATGTCATTACAACGAATTCCAACCATAATATTATGCGCACTGTTGCTAATCCTGGCAGCCACTGAAGTTAGGGCTCAGCAACCGGTCGACAGTCATAGTCATCGAATCATGCATGATATTGATAAGGCCTACCGGGATGGACGGATCAACCTGGACCAAAAGATACTCTATAAATTTTATGCCGGATTAAAAAAGGAAAAGCTGCCATCAGAGTTTACTATAGGTGATCAAGAATACGTTAAATGCGGAACACCGGCCCAAGTTGATTTTATAAAACACAAGAATCAGCTATCTGAGTCGACAGTTACTGAAATTGAAACCCTCACCGGTACTTCAGTTACGCAAGCCCAAGAGACGTATCTTTCGCCTTCAGGAATGTTTTTATTTCACTATGAGACTTCAGGTACTGATGCTGTTCCGCTTGATGATACCAGTCCGGCAAATGGAATCCCCGATTATGTAGAACAGGCAGGTATAGCAGCAGACTCCTCATGGCGGCATCAAATAGCCACACTAAATTACTCCGATCCTATAATACCCGGTGACCCCTACGATATCTATTTCCGGAATTTCGGTTTTTATGGCCAAACAGCTATCTCAGGAAACACAACTTATATTGAGGTTCACAACAACTTCCAGAATTTCCCTCCTAATACCGATCCTGAGGGAAATCCCATCGGTGCCCTTAAAGTTACTATTGCTCATGAGCTGAAACATGCTATTCAGTATGTGGCGACGGAGTGGGCCGGAGAAAGCGACCGCTGGGTTGAGATGGATGCCACCCTTATGGAAGAGGTAGTGTATGATAATGTCAACGATTACTATAACTACCTGAACAACTCAAGCTCTATTTTCGAAAACCCGCAGAACTCTTTTTATCCGGGTTCATACTTTCATGTATCCTGGGCTCTATATTTTGAGGAGAAGTACGGACCGGATTTTTGGCCTCAAGTATGGGATCGTTTGCAGCAAAACCCTACCGGCACCCGTTTTACAGAAGCCATACAATCTGTGCTGGGAAGTGCCGATATTTTTCAGCGAGATTATATAGAATCCCATCTCTGGCACCTTGCGGCCGGACAGTTGAACAGTGTCGATAACTATGGATTTGAGGAACGCACGTTGTATCCGAATCCGACCATTAAAGAACGTTTCAGCGGTAAAGACAGTACCACTACTTCTGTCGGCCTTCAGAAATTTGCAGCGAACTATATTGAGTTAAGTCCCGGACAGGAGTCGGAAGGCTTTATCAGAGTTGAGCTCAGCAGATCCAATGCTTCAACCGGCCTCGGGTTGATTGCCTATCTGAAAGACGGTAGCACAGAGCAACAGATTATGACCGGGGGCGGCAACCAGGGCATTGTACAGCAAACGCCATGGGAGTGGAGCAGTATTAGCAGACTGGGAATAGTGATAGGAAACGGGAATGAGAATCTTGGAGACAGTTACCGTCTAAAAGTAACTTCAGATATTCCGGAAGCCATTTCTCTTATCCAAAACTACCCGAATCCCTTTAATCCTGGCACTGTTATTCCATTCAATTTAAGCACCCAGTCAAGAGTACAATTGAAAGTATATGACATTACCGGCAGACTGGTTTCTACGCTTGTAGACGAAGAGAGACCGGCAGGTTTTTACCGCGATGTCCGTTTCAACGGAAGCAACCTGGCCTCAGGTGTCTACTTTTACCAGCTGGTAACCGACCAGAAGGTACTGGTGAAGAAGATGACACTGATTAAGTAAATGGCAAGGTATAGAGTATAAGGGAGACCGGAGTCCGGACAAATGGTCAACGGCAATAGGGACATCTCAAATTAGACTGGTTCAATCAATCACTGATGCTATGACAAGCGTCCACGCTTGTCATAAGTGTTTCAAGCGTAGACGCTTGAAACAGCCTTAATTTTGCATTTTAAAAGGGCCAATGTTTTTGCATTTACCGGACCACACTTTCTTTTTATCCGGTCTCTTTTCCCCCTTTCTCCGTTTCCGATTTTGCTTCTTAAAACTTCAGCTCTTTTGCGGGCTTAATTTTGCCGGTAACTTCGCCGAAGCCAACTCGATACCCTTCGCCCTGGGCATAGCCGGTCATGGTTATGGTATCGCCGTCCTGAATAAAAGTACGTTGCTCGCCATTGGGAAACTTGAGAGGCTTTTCACCCTTCCAGCTTAGCTCCAGCATACTTCCGTAGGAATCTTCGGTCTCACCGCTGATCGTTCCTGAGGCGAGGAGATCTCCTGGCTGCACGTTGCAACCGGTTATAGTATGATGAGCCAGCTGCTGGTTCATGCTCCAATACAGATTCTTATAATTGGAAGCAGCTATCTTGTGCGGCTTGTCCATTTTCTCTCCTTGTAGAAATACATCCAGCTTGATGTCATACCATCCTTCATCGCTTTTCAGATATGACATAGGCTCGGGATCCTGTTCGGGGCCCTCCGTTTTAAAAGGTTGCAGAGCATCAAGCGTTACGATCCACGGAGAAACCGAAGTAGCCCAATTCTTTGCTAAAAATGGACCTAAAGGCTGATACTCCCATTTCTGAATGTCTCTGGCACTCCAGTCATTGACGATCATGAGTCCAAATATATGCTCCCTTGTCTCACTGACAGGAATCGGATCTCCAAGCTGATTTCCGGGTCCGGTTACGAAACCCATCTCAAGTTCGAAGTCCAAGAGTTTACTGGCACTGAATTCAGGCGTCTCGCCGTCCTCACCCAGCACTTGACCCTGCGGCCGGTGCAAGTTGGTACCACTGAGTACCACCGAACTGGCTCGACCGTGATAACCTACCGGCAGGTGTTTCCAATTGGGTTTCAGGGCATTCTCAGGCCCACGAAACATGGTTCCCACATTGAACGCATGCTGTTCTGATGAGTAGAAGTCCGTATAATCCCCAATATCAACCGGCATCAACATTTCAACCTCGTCCATAGGAATCAGTACCTCCTCACGTAGACTCTGATTATCCCGTAGTGTTGGCTCGTCAGCACTCAGCAGGTTACTGATGGTTGTACGGGCTTCAAGCCAAGCAGCACGGTTCAGTGACATGAATTTATTGAGTGTTCGCTCGGAAAACACCCTTTTACCGTCCAGTTGCGGCCCATCAAAGACTCCCGCCTGCTCCAGTTCAGCCAGATTAAGCACATAATTTCCGATGGCGGTACATATATAAACCTCGCCACCTTCTTTTGGGCGACAAACCCCATAAGGCAGATTCTGAATAGGGAAATGCGATTCAGGTGCGACATCAATAAAAGATCTCAAATCAGGGTCGTTGGTTGGATGCATCTCTGTAATTTTGAATTAAGATTTAAAAATCATGAATTATGAATTGAAAGGAATATTCGAAACCCGAATCAAGAGGCTATAACTCAATTCAACATTCAATTACAATTATAATAGATTTAACTTTTGCAGATCTTCAATAGGCTCCTCAAAACTGCAGCTGCCGAATGAAGTGACTGCCACCTCCCGAAGTTCACGGATATCTTCGGTGGTAATTGAAAGGTCTTTCCAGCTAAAATGCTCGTTAGTGAATGAAAAGTGGTCGGGATCTTCTTCACTGATTATTTCTGAAAGCTCCTCATTATTCAGGTCATAAGCATAGGCGAGCAGTGCTCCCCCGAAGACATTAAAAAAACCGTGCATTTTGGTCTGAACGCTATCATGATAGTGACGTACCGGATGGTGGAGTCCGGCGGTACATTTAAGGGCCAGATTATATTCTCTACAAGCGTTGATGCTATAAGCCACTTTTTCCACTCCCGGGAACATGTCAGCCTGCGTACCACCGCAACGCAACTTATAACCCACATGAAGCATGTCGGAATCACTCTGATGTTTTTCATTAAATTCTGAAAGAGCCCCGAGCACCGTTTCAATATCCTTTTCCCAGCTCTCCTCATAAAAACCTTCAAAAAATACTGTTTGTGGACTCCCGGAGTATTGACTGCTTGCCTGGTGGGTCATGTCCAACACGCTGCTGATCAAATCTGAATCACCGCTCAACACAGCTTCTTTGGGGAGCTTTATTTCCAATACCTCAGTAACTACATGTCGGCCATGCCCGTCGTTAAAATCATTGCAACTTTTGAATACCCTTCCAATTTCACTTTCAAAATCATTCAGTGTTTCTGTCCCGCCACCCAAAACAGAGAAGCGAAATGGCTCGCCTTCCTTGAAAAGTTCTTCTCCATACACCTCCAGATCATTCAACGTTGCGGCAGGGATTATGAAGCGAGAGAGCATCCAGGCTTTTTCACTTTTTCGGTAGGCTGCAAAATTTCTGATAGCGGGATCCAGAGAGAGATCAGCAGGAGGAAATAATCCCGCATAATCAATGATACCGCTCATAAAAGCCCTGAAACTATTTTTCATGTGCCGGGGTGATTTAAGTTGTTGCCACACCTTAGTTTATGCGCCCCAAAAATGTTCTATTTATGACTAAAAAGCAATGAATCTTCACTGCCTCAATGCCGGTAATTTTATACCGCTTAAGAAGATTTAAGACAGATTGCCTAGCAAAAATCTTATTAATGCAGGGTTATCAGATCCAGTATGATGGCATCCGCAATCACAATGCCTATATCGGTAAGAACTATTCTGCCATCTTTCGTTAGATTTACTTTACCCTCTGAGGCTCTCTTTCTGAGATATTCTATTTGCCGTTCACCAAAAAGGTATCCATAGCGCTCCTCCATTTCCTTAAGCGTTATACCTTCCCGGGTTCTCAAGCCCATCATGATTCGCTCTTCAGATAATTCTAGCCGGCTTAAGTTATCTTTCTCTTCAGTAATATTATCTCTGTTCGCAGTTTGTTTGAACTTTATATAGTTCCTTAGATCGGCTTTGTTATTCCAGCGTTCTGCTAAGGCATCCTGTTCCCACCAAAAAGAGTGAGCACCCGGACCCATCCCGATATAGTTATGGTGCTTCCAATAGTTGCTGTTATGAATAGCTTCGTGTCCAGGCTTGCTATAGTTACTTACTTCATAGCGGTAAACACCGGCATTCGATAGCAGTTCATTTAGGAGCATAAAATGATCTGAAACCTTATCATCTTCCGGCGGTGTCAGGCGTCCCAGCTCAACCTGTTTGCCCAGCCGGGTTCCGGACTCTATGGTAAGGGAGTACGCCGAAACATGGGGAGGATCGAATTGCAGCAGCTCGCGGACATCATCTTCAAGCTCTTCCAGGCTCTGCCCCGGATTGCCATAAATAAGATCTACAGTAAAAGTCTGAAAACCGGATTTACTCAAGAGCTCCAGGCACTTCAAAGCTTCCTGCCGGTCATGGGCTCGGTTCATGAATTTCAGTAATTCGGGATTGAAACTTTGTACCCCCATGCTTACCCTGTTGATACCCATGTCCCTCAATGCATCAAGATATTCCTTCGTCACATCATCGGGATTCATTTCAATTGTCGTCTCCCGGATATCCGTGTCAAAAGTGTCACGGACAGCCTCCATCAACTGTTCCAACTGTTCGGTTGATAGCAAGGATGGTGTGCCGCCCCCGATATACAGTGTCTCTACTTTTTCGTTGACAAAGTCGGTGTCAGCATAGCTATGAATCTCGCGCACCATGCTTTCCACAAAATCAGGCTGTTCTCCCGTTCGCGTAACGAAATAAAAATCACAGTATGAGCAAGACTGCTTGCAAAACGGTATGTGAAGATAAATACCCGACAAGATGGGTCGATTTTAAATGTTAAATACTGGATGCTGGATGCTGGATGCTGGACACACTAAATTACTTCAATATATCAGTCAAGTTATGATATTAGAATGGGCGTATATAAATTGAACAAATGCATTATGAGTACTATGCAGCTGTTGACTATAATTCTTCTGCTTAATTCAACATTTAGAATTCACCTATGTCTTCGGCTCGTAAAACGGATTCTCTTCGTAGGTATCTTTCTGCTGGTAGGCACGGGCGTATTTTACATAGTTATCCGCATGTCCTTTAATAGACTCTAGCTCTTCTGATTCTAATTTACGGACTTTTTTGACCGGTGAGCCCATGTAGAGGTATCCTGATTCAAGATGTTTTCCCGGTGGAACAAGACTTCCAGCGGCTACAATTACATCCGATTCAATAACCGCCTTATCGAGTATGGTAGCTTGTATGCCAATCAATACCCTGTCGTGAATGGTGCAACCGTGAATCATGGCACTGTGACCCACGGTAACTTCACTTCCTATACTGGTGGGACCCGTCTGGTTCATTACATGGATACAGGTGTTATCCTGAATGTTGGACCGGTCGCCTATTTCAATCCAGTTTACATCGCCCCTGATGGTCACATTAAACCATACACTACTCTCTTTGCCCAAGGTAACATCACCGATGATATCGGCACTCGGGGCTACAAAGACACTTTCATCGAATTGTGGACTCCTGTTCAGAAATTCATAAACCATACTAATTAGTATCCTTCATGTAGACATCAATAAGAGCCTTGAAATCCTGGAAAGAAGGCGGATTTTGCTGCAGTTTTTCTCCGTTGATGAAAAAAGTCGGGGTGGAATCAACGCCCATCTGAACTCCCTCCTGTTTCTCCTCCATAACTGCCTGCTGGGTTTCCGCGGCATTCAGGTCTTGCTCAAACCGGTTCATATCCAAACCGATCTGTTTGGCATAACCGATAATTCGTGACTGGGCGTCACCGGAAGCCCACTGTCGCTGGTTTTCAAAAAGCATGTTGTGCATTTCCAAAAACTTCCCCTGGTTTTTAGCTGCTTCTGCTGCCCGTGCAGCCAGAGCAGCATATTGATGACTGTTCAAAGGGAAATCTTTGTATACCACTTCCAAATCATTTCCATAGGTCTGCTTTAGGCTATCTACGATAGGATAAAAATAGGCACATGCCGGACACTGGTAGTCGCTATACTCTGTGAGTGTCAGCTTTGCGTTGGTATTGCTCTCCTGGGCAGAAGCATCATTCTGATTGCTCCCACAACTTATTACGAAGATGGATAAAAGTGCTAGTTTGAATAGTGAGGTAAGATTCATAACTGTTTTATTGATTCATTTGACGTTTTTCAGTAGAGCACCCAAAGCGGTGGTGCCCTGAACACCGGTTAAAAATAACAATGCATAATATCGTTTACACGATGCTTTATTCCAATGATTAACGAATAAAACATCGCATTCTTTTATTCTAAAAATTGATCTACTCTGGGGCAGCTTCAATCATCTCCATTCGTGCCTGCTGGAACTCATCCCCTTCCTGCCAGCTTTGCATTTCAGTATCATTAATGATTTCATATCCGGCCTCAAAATAGAGACGTACATTCTGCACCATTCCGCTTAGGTCCCAGTACTCGTTGATTTCATCGTTAACAGAGTGGTAGTTTGCGTCAGATAGGCTGTCCACCGTAGCACTGTAGCCCTCCGGTTTGTCTACAAATTCGGTGCCCGGGTTCGGGAAAATGGCCGGTATACCCTTCTTGGCCAGAGGAAAATGGTCTGACCGATAAAAATAGCCACGGTCGGGATGAGGATCCGGTTTTACAACCCTGCCTTCTTCCTCAGCCTCGGCTTCAATCACGTCACTTACCGAATTACGTCCGTATCCGACCAATACAATATCTTTCGTCTTACCGTATACATTCATTCCATCGAGATTGATATTTGCAGTAACATTACCGGGATGAACAGTGGGATGTTCTGCCCAATAGCTCGAGCCTAACAAACCAACTTCTTCCGCTCCTACTACCAGAAATAGTACCGACCTCTTCAAATCACCTTGTATCTGTTTGTAGGCATCTGCCATGTTCAGCAGCGCACTCACGCCTGCTGCATTATCCAGCGCGCCGTTATTTATAGAATCTCCTTCCACAGGCTGGGTTACTCCCAGGTGATCATGATGAGCGGTAAATACCATATACTGCTCTTTAAGATCACTGTCTGAACCCTCAATAGTAGCCAGCACATTCTTTGCGTCCTTATTGCGATAGCTCGCTTCAAGATCCAGGCTCAATCGCAGTCCGTTCATCGCAACCGGCTCAAAGTCCCTGTTCTCGGCAGCCTGAAGCTGTTCTTCCAGATCAAGACCCGCGCTGTTAAATAGCTCTGTACTAGCCTCTTCCGTCAGCCAGCCATTAAACTCGGTTGGGGAATTTTGCATGGCTTCGTTGCCCCTCAGGTAAAATCTTTCCCGGCTCCAGCTGTTGGCCACCACGCTCCAGCCGTACCCTGCAGATGGAGTGGTATGAACAATCAGCACACCGAGTGCCCCCATCTCCCGGGCCTTTTCGTACTTATAATCATAGCGCCCATAATAGAGGCGAGTCTCTCCCTTGAAGAGTCCGGGATCCTCATTGGGGTCGTTATTTTTTACTACCAGGATCTTGCCCTCAACATCAGTGTCTTTAAAGTCGTCCCAGTTTTCTTCAGGTGCCTGAATCCCATACCCTACATATACCAACTCTGCATCCTCAATGCTGACATTCTCTGCCAGGTTACTGGGCCAGGCCATAAAATCTGTGTAATAGTCAAATTCGTGAACGGTACTTCCATTACGAGTAATCCTAACTTGCGCATCCTGTTCGGTCGTTTGTCCGATGAGCGGCACATCCTGGGTATAGCTGCCATCAGGCATTCCTCCTTCAAGCCCCATTTCTTCAAATTTTTCGGTCAGATAATTCACTGTCTTTTCTTCACCAATCGTACCGGTACTTCTTCCCTGAAACTCATCCGAAGAGAGTACTTCAATTGGCTCCATCAGGCTTTGTTCCGTTATGCTTTCCGCAGCTTGCTCAACCGATAATTGCTGCTGACAGGCCATAGTCATTGCCAGTGTGAAAAGAAGTAGTATTGAAGCTTGTCTTATCATAATGCTCTATCCTGGTATTTATCAGACCGCAATTTCTATTTATTGGCGATCTGTTTTTGTTTAATGTTCCGTTTGAAATTAAAAACTTTTCCATTTCCTATCGACTCATAAATCTGTTGCTCACATCCCTGAACCTAATGTTATACATACATTGCAAGTAGTTTTCAAATTTCGATCTCACCGGTTCGGTCAGCGGGGACATCCTCATTTAAAAATTTATTTTGCACATAATAACTGATTAATAAAAACAGGGCTCCAAACCCAATAAAGAGTAAGATTCTCCATATCGCCTGAAGCTGGGATAGATCGATAAGAAATAATTTTCCCACAACTAGGAATATGGTACCCATCGCTGCCATCCTGAGATCATCTTTTTCTTTTGTCAGGCCATATATCAGCAGGGCTATGGCATAGATTCCCCAGCATACTGAAACATAGGCATGCCCATTTTCAAGTAAGGTTAATTCTGAAAGAAACCATCCCAATAGACCAAGGTGCGCCGTCAATCTGTAAATCCTCTTGCTGCTTCGGGTATCCAGCCAAACAGGGACAGCCAGTCCTACTATGCCAATGATAATCAGCTGTGTAAGGGCCGGAAGGTTAAAAACAGCCAGCTCCGGCTGATGATAGCTGGTAAACTCATTCAGCATCCAGACCGTGACGATGCCAAACAGTAGATGAGAGCTCAGTGACAGCTCTTCATCCTTATTTTTGCTGGCTATAAATCTCAAGCCTAAGCCTTCGAGTGCCAGTACGATAAACAAGAGCTCACCCTCCAGCAACAAAAAGAATGATATGGTCAACAGGATCAATGCCGTAAAACCATGAATGGAGGCAAGTTTTATAAGTTCCACATTACGCAGCGGCAGGTACATATAGCCAATTGCCAAAGAGTAGGCCATGGCAATAACGCCCCAAGCTTCTGTTGAGATATTCCATAGTCCCATCGAATAGAGAAAACCGGCAATTGGAACTACCAATGCCAGAAGCTGAACGGATGGGTTGCTTAGATATGCTGCATAATCATCAACCGAACCGTCTTTATTCTGAAACGTCGGATCGGGCCATTTATCCGGGCTCTGCTTTGTTAACACTTCTCTAAACACAGGGACAACCCAAAGTACTGCAAGGCATATCAAGATACCTGCTTGTAATGACAGACGGTCTGAAAAAATTGGTTCTGCCATATCAATAATGTTATTGTAAAAACCTACCAGCATAACTAAAAAGCTGCCCAGGGTCATGGTCCAAATCAATGATCTCCATCCTTTTACCACGTACATCGCCGAAGCACCGCTAAGAATTACAGCTGTATATACAATCAATGCAGACAGACTTCCGCTGCCGGTATAGAGCATAAAAGGTGTGCCCAAACCTCCCAGCGTACCAACAACTGAAAGTATTGGTTCGTTTTGCTGAAGTGAGAGCGATAAGGATAAAAGGGTTACCACAACCATAAAAATCCAGACCACAGTTGCCGGTGCAAAACTGTAGAGCTGAAATGTTGCAAAGCCGGTTATATAAAATGTGGCAATCCCACCTCCCAGGCAGATCTGCTTCAAGGTATTTTTAGCTTCATCCAGCTGTAGCCCGGTAATGAATAATGATAAGCCGATTCCCAAACCGATCAGGCTTCGAATAGGTGGAATAAGCCAACCCTGGTCGATAGAATATTTGAATAGAAAAGCTACACCCAGCAGCAATAGCCCGATACCCAATCGCTGAAGCCAGTTTTCACCCAGCTGAATTTTATCGGTAAAAGAAGTATCCGTAACCTCCTTCTTAGGCGTAGAGGCGGACGGAGATTTCTTAAGAGTAACCTTATCAGTCTTAGAAGAGAGGGTGACAGAATCTGCTGACTCCTGATCCTGTAAAAGACTTTTGAGCGCTTTCACTTCTTTTTCAAGCCGCTGCACACGTCTTTCCAAGTTTTCCCGGCTATCCTTTTCCATTCTTTTAAACTATTTTGAATATCTAGAACATACGTGAAGCAGCGAATAATGACAAAACCTATTAATGAAGAATACGCGTGATTTATATATTATTTTACCTTTTTAAAAACAGTCTTACAGAGAAAGTGTATTTATGAGTTCGTTCAGGAACAAGAATATATTGGTCACCGGTGGAGCTAATGGTATAGGACGGCTTTTGAGCTTAAAAAGTCTTAGGGAAGGAGCCAAAAACCTGGTAGTATGGGATGTTGACGAAGAATCCATGCAGGCTTTGGCTGATGAATGTAAGAAGGAGGGTTGGATCTGTCATACCTACAAAGTGGATCTTTCAGACGCCTCAGAAATAGAGAAAACCGCCACACTGGTTAAGGAAGAGATCGGTGATATTGATATTCTATTCAATAATGCAGGAATAGTGGTTGGAAAAGCATTTCTGAATCAAAGTTCTGAGGATATTCAGAAAACGATATCTGTAAATATTGAAGCAGTGATGTTAACAGCACGAGCTTTTCTGCAGGAAATGGTTGACCGTAGGTCAGGACACATTATTAATATTTCTTCCGCCTCTTCCCTGATGGGTAACCCAAACATGTCGGTGTATGCCGCCAGCAAGTGGGCAGTGACCGGGTGGTCGGAATCCTTGCGGCTGGAAATGGAACAGACAAAGAGCAATGTTAAGATTACCACAGTACAGCCCAGCTATATTGATACAGGAATGTTTGAGGGGGTGAGGGCACCGCTATTCACACCATTTCTTGATCCCGATGAAATCACAGAAAAAATCATAAACGCAGTAAAAAATAATAAAATAATCCTCAGAGAGCCGTTTATGGTGAAACTGACACCTTTCTTAAAAGGAGTGTTACCCACCAGGGTTTTTGATTTGTTGGCAGGTAAATTTTTTAGAGTTTATTCATCTATGGACAGGTTTACAGGGAGGAATAGGAATGAGTAGTATCACAGAGCTTGTTTCGAAGCAGCGCGACTTTTTCAATCAAAACACTACAAGAGATCTCGCTTTTCGCATTGAGCAGTTGAAAAAGCTGAAATCCGTGCTTAAGGATTATGAAGATGACTTACTGGAGGCTCTTAAACAAGATATTCGAAAGCCCTCTTTGGAAGCATATGGAGCCGAGATCGGTATACTCTATTGGGAGATTGACCATATCCTCAAGCACATAAAAAGTTGGGCAGAACCGGAGCGTGTAACGGGATCGCTTATCAACTTTCCATCGAGCAACTACATTTACCCGCAACCTTATGGCGTGGCGCTGGTGATCGGAGCTTGGAATTACCCCTTATTACTGAGCCTTTCCCCTGCCCTGGGTGCCATCGCAGCAGGTAATTGCACTATCGTCAAACCCTCGGAAATATCCGGACATACCTCCACAATTCTCGCGGAGATGATCAATTCCAACTTTGAGGATGGTTACCTGAACGTAGTTGAGGGAGCAGTAGATACAACACAAGGGCTACTCAATGAACCCCTCGACTATATCTTTTTTACCGGCAGTACAAGGGTTGGAAAAATCATTATGAAAAAGGCGGCTGAACAGTTGACACCACTTACGCTGGAGCTGGGAGGCAAGAGCCCCGCCATTGTCCATTCAGACGCCGATGTGGAAATTGCAGCAAAACGGATTGCATGGGGTAAATTCATCAATGCAGGACAGACCTGCGTGGCGCCTGACTACATATATGTCCAAGAAGATATTGAAGAAACTCTGCTAAAACATCTGACTGAGGAAATCAGAAACTTTTATGGATATGAACCTGAAAAAAGTCCTGACTATGCTCGAATTATAAACACAAAACATTTCAACCGGCTGAAAAAATATCTTGAGGACGGCACACTTGTTACCGGAGGTCAAACAAATGAGCAGGATCTCTTTATAGCTCCAACCGTACTAAAAAATATTGATTGGAATGATAACATAATGCAGGAAGAAATATTCGGACCCATACTGCCTGTTATGAGTTATAAAGAACTTTCCGATATCATTGCAACCGTCAGAAGCAAGCCTTCACCTCTATCCCTTTACTTTTTTAGCGAAGATGAAAGCCTACAGGAAAAAATTATAGAAGAACTCCCATTCGGTGGCGGTTGTATCAACGACACTATAGCCCATTTGGGTAATTTGAACTTGCCCTTCGGCGGTTTAGGGCAGAGCGGTTTTGGCAGTTATCATGGAAAGAGAAGTTTTGATCTCTTTTCACATAAGAAGAGTATTGTGAAAAAACCGACCTGGCCGGATAACCCGATGCGATATGCTCCCTATTCCGGTAAATTGAAATGGTTGAAAAAGTTATTTAACTGACCGATATGAGCAGAAAAACTTTCAAAGCACTGGTCGTTGAACAAGATGAAAACGGTGAATTTCTAAGACAGGTCAAGGAGAGACCATTATCTTCTCTTCCCGACAATGAGGTGCTGATCCGGGTCCAATATTCATCACTGAATTATAAAGATGCCCTTTCCGCTTCAGGGAATAGAGGGGTTACGCAACATTATCCTCATACTCCGGGCATTGATGCTGCCGGCGCCGTTGAACAGAGCAGTGACAAACGGTTTAGTAAAGGTGACAAGGTCATTGTGACCAGCTATGACCTAGGACAAAACACGTCGGGTGGATTCGGCGAGTACATCCGGGTACCCGGCGACTGGGTTGTTCCTCTCCCAAATGGATTATCGCTCCGGGAAAGTATGATTTATGGAACGGCCGGGTTTACCGCCGCCTATGGTGTATATAAGCTCAAACATAATGGTACAGAGCCGGATAGTGGAAATGTACTGGTTACCGGGGCTACCGGTGGAGTGGGCAGCCTTGCCGTGGCAATTCTCTCCAAGGAGAAGTACCGGGTCATTGCCGCAACAGGTAAGGTTGAAGAGCAGGAAAATTTTCTGAAAAGTATTGGTGCCCATGAAGTTATTAATCGGGATAAGGTATATCCACAGTCTGATAAAGCACTGTTATCGTCACGATGGATCGGAGCCATTGATACAGTGGGCGGAAAGATGCTCGACGCCGTCATTCGCCAGACCGGGCATAACGGTACGGTAGCCTGCTGTGGCAATGTTTTGGGACATCATTTGAATACCAGTATTTACCCGTTCATCCTAAGAGGAGTCAGCCTTATGGGTATTGATTCAGGAATATGCCTGATGTCCATGCGTAGAAAAATATGGAATCTTCTTGCCGGGGAGTGGAAACTTGATATAATGGAAGAAATCACCAGAGAAGTTACCCTGGAGAATTTAGAACCGGAAATACAGAAAATCCTAGAGGGTAAACAAACCGGGAGAGTGCTTTTAAAGCACCGACATTCCGATTGAATTGATTAACTTACCCCAACTTCTCGATTTCTTGACGGTGTGGCAGAATCTTTGTTGCTTTTTTTACTATTGGCGAACGCTTTTTCAAAAGGCTTGTAAAGATCGTTGCTGGTTATGGGTTTAACCAGATAATCTGTGAAACCGGTCTTTTTAGCTCTTTCAAAATTGAAGCGATCAGAGTTTCCGGAAAGGTAAACAACGGGCACTCGAGAGTGCTTACGTATCTCTTCCATGGCTTCGATGCCATCAATCTCTCCTTTCAAGACAATATCCATCAAAATGATATCGGGCTTAAGCTCTTTAGCCTTGACAATTGCTTCTTTTCCCGAACCCACTTTTGCAACTACTTTATGACCCATTTTCTCTATGAGACGTTCTTCTACCAGGGACAGTAACATATCGTCCTCAACGATGAGGACTTTCTTTAACGTTTTTTCATTCATGGGGAATCCTCTCTTCTCTTAGTACCTATTACCTCAGATTGCAAACTTTTAAGCCAACGATGAGATCTTTTTTTTTAATCTCTTGAGTATATTATTAAAAAATCTTAATGTTTCACAATTTATTTCTATAAATATGCTATTCGACAGTCTCTCTTGTGCTTTTAAATAATGAAAAGAGCTAATTTCTTCAAATAGAATCTTACAGAATAGCCCTTCATTTGGCATTATTGGAAGTCAATTAAACAATTCTAAGATGTTCGGCTTTGTAAAACGGAGGGCATAAAAAAAGCCTTGCGGTTTCGAGAACCGCAAGGCTTCGCGTGGGACCGGGCGGAATCGAACCGCCGACACTACGATTTTCAGTCGTATGCTCTACCAACTGAGCTACAGTCCCTTGCTTTTAGAGTTGCCAAATATAACAGCTTTTAAACTATAACAAAAGTACGCTTCCCGATTTTATTCATCTTTCCTGAGATGGATATCTCGAAGCCTGATTTGTAATGACCTGCGCCCGTTCCAGTAGTTCTCTTCCAAAGAATAAGCGATATCAATGGTCTTGTTTTTTGAGTTTCTGATAATAGGCAGGTACTCGTGCATATTAAATCCGATCACATCGAACACCCCGGATCCATTCTGCGAAACTTTCATCTTCAAATGTCCCGAACCTACGATCGTTGGAACACCAACTACATTGACATCCCGACTTACAAAGTTTGGACGCAGGTTTCTAGGCCCAAAAGGTTCGAACTGGCTCATCAGCTTCCAAAAACGCATGTCAATTTCTTCCAGCTTCAATTCGCAGTCGATGCGTAGCTCCGGTTCAAAATCCTGTTCCGAGAGCATGCCGGAGGCAATTTCATCGATGCGTTTTCTAAACTCAATCAGGTTTTCTTCCTTGATGGTAAGCCCGGCAGCATATTCATGCCCGCCAAACTGCTCCAGTAAATCCTCACACTGTTTCAATGCTTCATAGATATTAAATCCTTTAATACTGCGAGCTGAACCCTTAATCTTTCCATCGACTGTACTGAGCATAATGGCAGGTCGGTAGAAAGTATCCACCAGACGTGATGCTACAATTCCAATGACACCCAGGTGCCAGTCGGGATGGTGCAAAACCATGGAGGAAATTTTCTCCAGGTTGTAGTTCTTGTCGACCATCGACATGGCCTCTTCCATCGTCTTGCTGTCCTTATCCCTCCTTTTGATGTTGATCGACTCCAGCTCATGCGCCCTGGCTTTGGCTTCCTCAGGCGTTTCTGCGATGAGTAGCTTTACTGCCTTGCCGGCATCACCCATCCTTCCGGCAGCATTAATTCGCGGGCCGATAGAAAATACAATACTGGAAGTGCTCACAGAACCGACCTCCATTTGAATCAGATCCAGCAGGGCCTTGACTCCAACACGAGGTTCGGTGTTGATCCGTTTCAAACCCTGACGCATCAACACGCGGTTCTCGTCAACGAGGGGGACGATATCAGATGCGGTGGAAATTGCAACCAGGTCCAGAAACTGAAACGCCAGCTGGTCGCTTAGTCCAAGCTTGCGGATGGTTCCCTGGACCAGCTTAAAACCTACTCCCGCCCCGGACAATCCGTCAAAAGGATAGTTACAATCTTCTCTTTTAGGGTCAAGAACGGCAACAGCATCGGGAATCTCATCTCCAACATTGTGGTGATCACAGATAATCAGGTCAATACCTTTTTGCCGGGCAATTTTGGTTTCCTCAACAGCTGTTATGCCACAGTCAACCGAAACGATGAGTTTGGCCTCTTTTTGGGCAGCATATTCAATACCTTCTATGTTAATTCCATATCCGTCTTTAAACCGATGAGGAATGTAGTAGTCAACATCCACCCCAAAATCCTTAAGAAAAGTATAGAGAATAGAAGTCGCGGTAGTGCCGTCAACGTCATAATCGCCGTAAACTATAATTTTCTCCCTTTCCCGGATGGCCTCAGCAAGACGATCGGTCGCCTTGTCCATATCCTTCATCAAAAAAGGATCGTGTATTAATTCTAAATCCGGCCTGAAAAAAGACTTGGCTTTATCATAAGTATCTATACCCCTCAGGGCTAGCAGATAGGCAATCTTTTGCGGTATGCCCAGCTCCTCCTGAAGTATGGATGCAGCCTCCTCCCTCTCGGGTTCTGAAAAGACCCAGCGAAAAGACATAATGTTCTATTTTTTTTCTTTTTTTCACAAAAAAGCAGAAGGCGATCAAGCCCAAAGCTAAGTATATCCGGCATTTTACATGCCTGTTTTACATTCAACAAAGATACAATTTAGTCAGTAAAATTCATTAAAGCTTTTTCATGGAACCCAAACGGATATAACTCAGTCTGAAAGGATAGAATATCCCTCTTTTTGCTTCTAGATCTGTTTAATTTTTCTTACTTTAATCAAGCTTTGCAGACATTACCTGAATAAAGCAGCATACAAAAAAAGACTATTTACCGGTTGTTACAGTACATCGACGGTTTAAGATCGTAACCATTGATAGGTTTCCGTCCGGATTCTGTTTCAACCCTTCTGAATTAAAGCTATAACAACTTAACCCATATCATAATGCAATCTACTACAGTGGATAAGTCGACGGCTAAAAAGAAGGATTCCGATTTTAAGCTTTTCAGCCAGCTCCAAACCTATGAGCATGAGCAAATTGTTATCTGTTCCGAACCCAGTGTCGGTCTCAAGGCAATCATAGCCATTCACAATACCACACTCGGACCTGCTTTGGGCGGAACGCGAATGTGGCCTTACAACAATGAAGAAGAGGCTATACGAGACGTTCTGCGTTTGTCGCGAGGCATGACCTACAAGGCTGCCATTTCCGGTCTCAACCTGGGCGGGGGTAAAGCCGTGATCATTGGCGACCCGCGTACCGATAAAACCGAGGAGTTGTTCCGTGCTTTCGGGCGTTTTGTAGACAGTCTGGGCGGACGTTACATCACCGCCGAAGATGTCGGTATAGATGTGCAGGATATGGAATGGGTTAATTCAGAAACTAAATACGTTACCGGCATACCCAAGTCACTGGGTGGCAGCGGTGATCCCTCTCCCGTCACGGCCTACGGAGTATACATGGGCATCAAAGCATGCTGCAAAAAAGCCTACGACAACGATTCGGTAAACGGAAGAAAGATTGCTGTTCAAGGCGCGGGACACGTTAGTTCATACCTGTGCAAGCTGCTTGCAGAAGAAGGTGCCGAGCTTTATATCAGCGACATCTACGAAGATAAAGTGGAAGAACTGGCCGATGAAGTTAACGCTACGGTGGTTGATCCCGACAGTATTTATGGCCTGGATGTAGATATTTTCAGCCCCTGCGCACTGGGTGGAATTGTCAATGACGACACTATCGATCACTTCAACTGTGATATCATTGCCGGCGGCGCCAACAACGTGCTGGACCGGGAAGATAAGCACGGACAGGAGCTGATGGACCGAGGCATTATTTATGCGCCTGACTACGTGATCAATGCAGGCGGACTGATTAATGTTGCAAGTGAACTGGAAGGATATAATCCGGAAAGAGCACACCAGAAGGCCTCAAAGATCTACGATACCATCCTGGATATACTGAACTATTCAGAAGAAAACGACACGCCAACTTTTGTTTCTTCAAATATCCTTGCTGAAAAGCGCATTAATAATGTGGGCAGAATTCACCGTATCTACTCTTCCAAAAGCGAATTTTCCGGACACGTAGGGGAAATGTATCGCGGGAAGCAATAGAACATTATGAAACATTAGAATGAATGGCGGCTCAAAATGTTTGGGTCGCCATTTTTGTTAGATGTGCCAATAAGTAAATCAAACTCCATTTTTTACCATGATATCCAAAGAAGATTTTAAAATGAAAGATCGTCTTATTAAGGGCATTACCGAAGACGGTCATTTTAAAATTTCAGTCGTAAAAACAAGCGATGTCGTTAAGACCGCCCAAAAGAAACACCACCTTTCCCTGCTGAATACGGTCTTATTGGGCAGGGCTCTTACCGGAACCATGCTAATGGCCTCCGAGCTAAAGGGAGAAGAACGCGTTCAACTTCGTTTTGAAGGTGATGGTCCGGTTGGATCAGTAGTAGCAGAAGCAAGCCGGGTAGGTGAAATTCGCGGGTATGTTCAGAGGCCCGAAGCAGAGTTGGATTATAGCAAGGAAGATGTGAAAATCGGTGACGGTCTCGGAATCGGACTGCTAACCTTTTCCAAAACCCTGTACAACGAAGCCGAACCGCGCAGAAGTACCATTGAACTGGTAAAAGGCAACATAACCGATGATCTGGCTTACTACATGGTTCAGTCGGAACAGGTGCCTTCGGCCATTTTACTGGATGTAGGAATTGATGATGACGGCGTTGTCACAGAAGCCGGCGGTGTTCTGGTTCAGAGGATGCCGGATGCACCCGAAGGCAAAATTGACAAGCTGCAGCAGAAGATGAAGAACTTTGGATCTATTCATCAAATGTTTGAAGATGGTTTGTACATCGATGACCTGATGGAAAAGGTCATGCACCCAATAAAGGTTAAGGAGCTTGACAGGCAGCCGGTTGACTTCTTCTGCCGCTGTACCCGCAAGCGATTTGTGGATGCTCTCGCCATGTTGAGTTACGACGACCTGAAAGAGATCAGTGATGAGGGACAGGAACTAGTATGCCATTTCTGCAACGAGCACTACTATGTCTCACAGGATGAAATTGAAGATATTCTTCTGCAGGCCAAGGCAAAGATGAACTAGCTACCTTCTACCTTCTACCTTCTACCTTCTAGAGAAAGGTACTTTTCCGCATAGAAGATCCAAATCAAACGTAGAGCCCAGGTAATTATCGCCTTAGCTTGGCGAATGGACGCAGAGCGTCCGGTGCTACGTCAACCACGCAGAGATTGACGAGAAAGAAAAATTAAACTAACTAGCCTGAGCCGTCCGCTCTGCGGTGGCTCCGGTATCATCTGATCCGCGGTGTGACGACCCCAATTATTATTATACTCCTTTCCTTTCTGAGTACTATATTCCCACTTACGTTCGTCACCCTAACCCAATACGCTACCATGAGATCGATTTTTATTCCCAATGCTCCGGCTATCCTACTCCTAATATTCCTATTCATTTCCTGCTCCGGCACCAATGACAAAGAATTTAAGGTAGACTACGAGAAGTTCACTTTGGATAACGGCCTAGAGGTGGTTTTTCATAAAGATACATCTGATCCGGTGACAGCGGTTGCCCTAACCTTCCATGTGGGCTCTGCCAGGGAAAAGGAAGGAAAGACGGGATTTGCTCATCTTTTTGAACACCTTCTCTTCCTGGAATCGGAAAATTTAGGCAAGGGAGGACTTGATAAGATGAGTAGTCGCATAGGCGGCTCGGGTGCCAATGGTTCCACCAGCCGTGACCGTACCAACTATTTCCAAACGGTACCCAATGATGCTCTTGAAAAAATGATCTGGGCAGAAGCCGACAAGGTAGGTTACTTTATCAATACCGTAACAGAGGCAGTTGTTGCCAAAGAGAAACAGGTAGTAAAAAATGAGAAACGCCAGGGTGTTGACAATCGCCCTTATGGTCACACCAACTATGTAATTGATAAAAACCTCTATCCCGAAGGCCACCCCTATAGCTGGCAGGTAATCGGTTCCCTGGAGGACCTGCAAAGCGCCACCCTGGAGGATGTTAAGGAATTTTACAATCGTTGGTATGTGCCAAATAACGCGACGCTGGTCATTGCCGGGGACTTTGATTCAGGGCAGGCACGAGAATGGGTCCACAAGTATTTTGACGACATCCCACGCGGCGAGGAGATTGAACCGCTTGAGGTACAATATGCTCAGCTTGAAGAAACCAAAAAACTGTACTACGAGGATAACTTTGCACGCCTTCCCGAACTGCGCATGACCTGGAGCGGTGTTGAAAATTTCCACGACGATTCCTATGCCCTTCAGATACTTACACAATTACTTAGTGACGGCAAGAAAGCTCCTTTGAACCAGGTTCTTATTGATGAAAAGCAACTAACTTCCAATGTCAGCATGTACAGCCGAAACTCGGAGCTGGCCGGGGAAATATCCATTCGTGTCAGGGCGAATCCGGATGTTGACCTGGATGAAGTTTCAGCTGCCATTGATGAAGCATTTGCCAGGTTTGAGGAAGAAGGCTTCAATGACAGTGACCTGAAGCGTATCAAGGCAGGTATTGAAACCAATTTTTATAACGGACTCTCAAGCGTTCTGGGCAAAGCTTTCCAGCTGGCTCAGTATAATATATTTGCAGGCGATCCCGGGTTTATCAATGAAGATATTGAAAACACGCTAGCTGTTACCCGCAGTGATATCATGAGGGTTTACGATGAATACATCAAGGGTAAAAACTTCGTGGCAACCAGTTTTGTGCCTCTGGATAGCGGTGAACTCACCCTGGAAAACTCTGTGGCTGCAGAGGTCACCGAGGAAGAGATTGTTATGGGCCGTGAAGATGAAGAGTTTAACCTGCCGGATAGTAGCAGCTATGAGAAAACTCCTTCATCTTTTGACCGTTCAAAAGAACCGCCATACGGCGACAGTCCGGAACTGAATATCCCTGAAGTGTGGTCGACAGACCTGGAAAATGAGATGGCTATCTTCGGCATTGAGAATAATGAACTCCCGCTGGTTCAATTTAACCTTAGAATAAAAGGTGGACTACTGGCAGAAAATCCCGAAAAAATTGGCGTTGCTAACCTGGTAGCCGAACTGATGCCCAAGGGCACCGCAGACAAGACTCCACAGGAACTGGAAGAAGCTATTGACGAATTGGGAGCAAATATCAACGTATATGCCGGCAGTCAGGATATAACCATAACCGGCAATACGCTCTCCAGAAATTACGAAGCCACCATAGACTTGCTTGAAGAGATTATACTAGAGCCGCGATGGGACGAAAAGGAATTTGATCTCGCCAAACAGCGTGTTCTCAGCCAGATCGCCCAGCAAAAAGGCGATCCAAACAGCATTGCATCCAACGAATTTGACAAACTGATCTACGGAGAGGATCACATCCTTTCAAATAATCCTCTTGGAACTACTGAAAGTGTGGAGACCATAACCATCGAAGATCTAAAGGCGTTTTACGAGGATTATATAACACCTTCCCTGGCCGATTTTCATATTGTCGGTGCCGTCACGCAACAAGAAGTGGTGGCCTCTCTGGAGGAGCTGAATACCAATTGGGAGAGCAGTGGGGCAGAAATACCTGAATATGAAACTCCGGAGCCTGTAGCAGAATCAAAAGTTTATTTCTATGACGTACCTGATGCCAAGCAGTCGGTGCTGAATTTCGGATATCTTGCCATGCCGGAAACCGATCCTGATTATTATCCGGCGACGGTTATGAATTATATTCTTGGCGGAGGCGGATTTGCCTCACGGCTTACCCAGGAACTGCGGGAAGGAAAAGGGTATACTTACGGCATCGGCTCAGGTTTCACCGGCACAACCATTGCAGGAGCCTTCAGAATACGAAGCGGAGTTCGTACCAATGTGACCTATGAATCGACGCAGCTCGTTAAAGATATCCTTGAGGAGTACCCGAGTACCTTTACAGACAAGGATCTCGAAACCACCAAGAGCTTTCTTTTGAAAAGCAATGCCAGGGCATTTGAAACCTATGGTGCAAAGCTGAATTTGCTCCAAAATATGAGTGCCTATGGGTGGTCGGCCGATTATATAAAGGAGAGAGAACAGCTCGTCAAAGAGATGACAAAAGAACAAATCAGTGAACTGGCTAATAAGTATGCTGATCCCGACAAGATGATTTACCTGGTTGTGGGAGATGCTGACACCCAACTCGATCGACTGAAGGATCTGGGATACGGCGATCCCGTATTATTGAACTGAGAATAAGGAGAAAAGCATCAGTATCACTTATAAGACGAGCACCAATTGCCTCAGATAGCGAATGAGGATCCGCAACCGCAGGATTCTGAGGCATTGGGATTATCGAAGGTAAAACCGCGTGCATCAAGTCCGTCAGGGTAGTCAATGGAAATACCTTCCAGGTACATCATATGGCGGGGGTCGATCAATATCTCAAGCCCCTGGCTCTCAATAATTTCATCTTCGTCCGTCCTGTGATCAAGACCGAGCTTATAACTCAGACCGGAACATCCGCCACCTTCAACAGCCACACGCAGATAGAGATTGTTGTCCGGGTCTTCCTCAGCCATAATTTTACGAACCTGTTTGGCTGCTCTCTCGGTAAGGCTTACGGTGTTATCTCCAGAAAAGTTCTCTGCCGAGGCATCAATACCATCGAATGGAGAAGAGGGAGTCTTGGCAGCTGCCTGATCTGCAGACTGCTCCTTATCATCGCTGTCAATCAGATCAGCAATCACATCGTCTAAGTTCTCTTCTTTTGCCATCAGTTTCTATCTTTTCCTAAGCGTTAAAACGATTCACAATTCCGTGAAAAGGTAAAATAATCAATATTATCCTTAGTAAATAAATTCAATATTCCGGCGCTCACCAGATTTACCAGTATGCCGGAAGCCTTGGATTGATCGCTGTCAATCAGGTGTGAAAACTTGATAACAGTTATTTCGCCGTATTCATTTAAATAGCGAAATAATTTTTGTTCCTCCGGTCCGTATTGAAAAGTGACCCCCTTCGGTGAATGCTTTTTCTTTAGCACTTCAATTCGTTCGCGGCTGGCCACCTTATTTTGATCTTTATTTCTTACATACACTTTTGACTTCTCATCATCGCGTACAAAAATAGGTTTATTTTCCGCTTCGGGTACTTTAATAACCAAAATATCCCGTTCACCGAAATGCACAATTTCAATGGTGATAGATACTTTTGGATCACATAACTCATTGGCAGCCTGGTTGAGCAGAAATTCCTCTTCCTGGTAGCCTTCCACTCCGATAAGGGATTTATCATCGTCGACCCCTATCAAGAGGGTGCCACCGCTGGTATTAGCAAAAGCTGCTATTTCACGGGCAATTTTCTCTGCTGATGGAATGGTTCTCTTAAATTCGAGAAAGGTTCCTTCACCTGTCTGTGCCAAATTTTTCACATCCAGGTAATCCATCTTTGAAATGGTAGCCGTGCCGGAGTCTTTGAAATACATAGCCGCTTTGTTTTTTAGTTACAACGAAACTAAAATTCTTTTATTAAGATGAGATGAAAGACTTTAGCTCTCATCTTCTCTTAATTCTGCAACCTACCTTAAATCATAATTTCTTCCTTGGGATTCCTCGTCATAAGATCATAAAGCATATCTTTAGGATCTTTCTCTTCAAAAAGAACCTTATAAACCGCTTCTGTGATGGGCATTTCTACATTCAGTTTGTTGCTCCAATCATAAACGGATCTGGTTGTTCTGATCCCTTCGGCAACCATATTCATTTTAGAAACAATATCATCGAGCTTCAGTCCCTGGCCTATATGATAGCCGACATACCGGTTCCGGCTGTGCTCACTGGTACAGGTAACTATGAGATCTCCCACGCCTGCAAGTCCAGAGAACGTATCCTGCGAAGCTCCCAATCTCATGCCCAAACGTTTTATTTCATGAAGTCCACGAGTGATTAGAGCCGCCTTGGCATTATCCCCGAGGCTTGCTCCATCCACAATACCTGCAGCTATCGCCATGATATTCTTTACCGCCCCTCCTATCTCCACGCCAATAATGTCGTAGTTCAGGTATATTCGAAACATTGGGGTCATGAACGTTTCCTGGATGATACCGGCCGTTCTCTTAGAAAAGGAAGTTGCCACAACGGTAGTCGGCCTGAATTTGCTGACCTCCTCCGCATGACTGGGTCCCGACAATACACCAATCTTGTCATCAATAATAACCCCTTCAAGTACTTCGCTGAGTACTTGCGACATTGTCATAAAGGTATCGTTTTCAATCCCCTTCGCAACACTCACAACAATTTCTTCACCTGTGAGATGGGGTTTAACCGTGTTGGCAACTTCGCGCATGGCATGCGAGGGTGTAGCAAAAACGATCATATCCCTTCCCGGCACGCATTTTTCCAGATCGTTGAAACAGACAACAGCATCAGGCAGGGTTACATCACTTATATAAGATGGGTTACGATGCTGATTATTGATACCATAAGCGATTTCTGACTCCCTTGCCCACAAATTGACCTTGTTGCCGGCTCTGGCCAACACTATAGACAGGGCCGTTCCGAAACTACCGGCTCCTATAACGGTTACTTTTTTCACGCTGTTAATTCTGTTCTTGTTGCTTCTCCTTGTTAAGCCAACCGGTGGCGGGTTTGAAAGATCCCACCCGGTTTTCAGTGCCCTCTATCAGACGTTTAATATTGCCTTTATGTTTTACGATGATCCCCAAGCCGACCAATGCTCCAAATATCAATACACTTCCTGCAATAGGCCAGTCGTACCCGTACCTAAGAACCAGTAATACAATCGGATAAATAAATGCCGCAATTAAGGAAGCCAGAGAAACATATCGGCTGGCAAACATGACGATAGCAAATACAATCGCGGTGATGCCCACCGAAACTGGTTCGATACCGCAAAGCATACCTGCAGCAGTGGCCATCCCCTTGCCACCGTCAAAATTCGCATAAATAGGAAACATATGACCGATTACCGCTACCACCCCGCACACAATGCGCAGGAAAGGGTCTACATCCCAAAAAGAGAAGAGCGCTACCGGACCTGATCCGATAAAATAAGCTAGCTGGCTGACCCAGAAAGAACTGGAGTATCCTTTAAAAAAATCTATAGCCAGAACAACCACTCCGGGTTTCCAGCCCAGTAAACGAAAGGTGTTGGTGGCCCCGGCATTGCCGCTGCCGTGATCTCTTATATCTACACCTTTTACCACTTTTCCTACCCATATGGACGAAGGAATGGACCCAATCAGATAACTCAGTACAATTACAACCGCTAGTGCAAGCATAATCAGTTAGTTTTTGATGTGCTGAACTATTCCAATATAAGAGATCAAGGGGAATAGTCGAGTATTCTTCTAAAATTGTGAGGAAAAGAAGCTATACGTGACGCTCAGCATGATAGGAAGAACGCACAAGAGGTCCGCTTTCAACGTGCTCGAGTCCCAGTTCCTCACCGATTTTTTTATACTCTGCAAATTGGTCGGGATGTACCCACTCCTCTACCGGATGGTGCATCTTAGTCGGTTGCATATATTGTCCGATAGTCAGCACATCAACATCGTGATCAACGCAGTCCTGCATGAGTTTGGCAACCTCATCAGGCTTTTCTCCGAGACCTACCATAATTCCGGTTTTGGTTCGCAGACCCTGATCCTTACAGCGCTGCAATAACTCTAGAGACCGTTCATATTTGGCCTGTGGACGTACTTCCCTATAGAGACGGGGAACCGTTTCCAGATTATGACTTAACACATCGGGGGGAGTATCAATAACAATCTGAAGGGCTTCCCAAACACCGCGAAAGTCCGGGATAAGTGACTCAATAGTTACCCCTTCAATCTCTTCGCGCAGCATTCGGTGGCATTCTGCAAAAATGGGTGCGCCACCGTCTTTTCGCTCATCACGATTGACAGAGGTAAGTACCACATGTTTTAGATTCATTTTACTGGCCGCATCGGTGACTCGACGCGGTTCATCCCAATCCAAACCCTGTATGGGGCGACCTGTTTTTACAGCGCAAAACGAGCAGGAGCGCGTGCAGACATCACCCAAAATCATGAACGTAGCTGTTCCGTTACCCCAGCATTCACCCATGTTTGGGCAACGTGCTTCTGAGCAGACAGTGTTCAGGGAGTGTTTTTGAATGGTATCGGAAACTTCTTTGAATTTTTCTCCGGAAGGCAGCTTTACACGAAGCCAATCCGGGCGCCTCTGCGTGGTTTCTTTTCTGTCTACTACATTCAGTTCTTTAATCATGTTTCGTCACTAACTGTTATTGGGCTGCTGCTGTTGATGATCTTTTAAGATACGAAAATTCATTGTCCAGTTCAGGCAGCGATTCTATCTTGATGATATCCACTTCAAAGACCTCTGCAAAGTGCTTCAGCAACCGTTCTTTTACTTCAGCAGGATCAATTTCTCGTCCCAGTATCTTCTGCAGGCTGGTTACCTCTTTGTCATTGATTCCACAGGGAACAATATGATTGAAATAACTTAA
Organism: Halalkalibaculum roseum; assembly: GCF_011059145.1. Classification (NCBI taxonomy): domain Bacteria; kingdom Pseudomonadati; phylum Balneolota; class Balneolia; order Balneolales; family Balneolaceae; genus Halalkalibaculum; species Halalkalibaculum roseum. The sequence continues at coordinate 357,379 of NZ_JAALLT010000004.1, forward strand.
ATCGGTATTCACGTTAAGCGCAAATCCATGCATGGTAACCCAGCGGGAACAGCGAATGCCCATGGCACATATCTTTTCGTCTCCGACCCAGACACCGGTTAATCCGTCAATGCGTCCCGCTTCGATTCCGTAATCGGCGCAGGTAAGAATCATCACTTCCTCCAGGTAGCGCAGGTATTTATGAATATCTGTAAAATGACGATCCAGATCCATTATGGGATAGCCTACAATCTGCCCCGGACCGTGATAGGTAATGTCTCCTCCGCGGTCAATTTCAATATATTCCGCATCAATATCCGAAAGCTCCTTCAAGCCTTTTAAAAGGTGGTTTGAATCACCACTTTTACCCAGCGTGTAGACGTGCGGATGCTCAACAAAAAGCAGTACATCGTTGCTCTCTTCCCCCGGCTTGTAGAGCTTCTGCTTGCGACGCGCCTGCTTCTCATCAATAAGACGCTGCTGAACAGCTGCCTGCAGATCCCACACCGGCGGGTAGGGTGCACGGTCTAAATCATATATTTCAACAGAATTCATTGGTTAGCATTAGAAATTAAAAATTAAGAATTAGGAATGTCCTTGCTGACAATTCCTAATTCGTCATTCCTAATTTTTAATTTTACTTTTTCTTAGGCTTGGAGCCCAAGTGCACGCCTTCGCCGTAGGCTTCTGCTACCGCTTCCATTACGGCTTCTGACATAGTCGGGTGCGGATGAACGGCGCTGATAATTTCATGTCCGGTAGTTTCCAGGTCACGGGCAACCACCGCTTCAGCTATCAATTCGGTTACATGAGACCCTATCATATGGCATCCTAACCATTCGCCGTATTTCTCATCAAAAATTACCTTTACGAAGCCCTCTTCATGTCCAAGTCCGGAAGCCTTACCGCTGGCTGAGAATGGGAATTTGCCAACCTTAATATCATAGCCTTCCTCCTTCGCCTGCTCTTCGGTATATCCAACAGAGGCAATCTGAGGCTCACAGTAGGTACATCCGGGAATGTTGTTGTAATTCATGGGCAGCGGGTCTTCACCGGCCAGTTTCTCAACACAGATAATACCTTCGTGTGATGCTTTGTGTGCCAGCCAGGGTCCGCCCGCTACATCACCGATGGCGTAAATATTGTCGACGCTGGTCTGCATGGTCTCTTTATCGATCTTGATAGCGCCTTTTTCATACTCCACCCCAATCTCATCCAGTCCGATTCCTTCCACATTACCCGTCACACCGACTGCCGATAGAACAACGTCCGCTTCAACGGTCTCTTCCTTGTCACCGGACTTAATAGTAACCTTCACACCTTTTCCTTTCTTCTCAACCTTCTCAACGGTGCTTCCGGTTCGTACATCCAGACCCTTTTTCTTGTAGATTTTACCCAGCTCTTTGCCTACATCCTTGTCTTCAACCGGAACGAGTGTGTCTTGTAACTCGACGATAGTGACTTCGGTACCGATGGTATGATAGAAGTAGGCAAACTCAACGCCGATGGCACCTGCGCCTATGATGACCATTTTCTTAGGCTGTTTTTCAAGCTGCATGGCCTTTTCGGAATCGATAACCATCTCTCCGTCGATCTTGATATTTGGCAATTCGCGGGGACGGGCACCGGTAGCGATTATGAAATTCTTGGCTTTAATCTGCTCTTTGGTCTTGTCTTTATCATCCACGACTTTGATCTGTTTTTTTGACTCAAAGACCCCTTTACCTTCAAAGACTTCAATCTTATTGGCCTTCATCAGGAACTGAACGCCCTTACTCATTTTATTGGCAACATTCCTGCTACGCTTTACCATGCCTCCAAAATCGGCAGAATAATCCTTCACATTAATTCCATAGTCTCCGGCATGTTCGATATTTTCAAATACTTCAGCAGATCTCAGCAGCGCCTTGGTTGGAATACAACCTATATTCAGGCAAACACCACCGAGGTGTCGTTTTTCCACAATTGCCGTATTGAAACCAAGTTGAGATGCACGGATAGCCGCTACATATCCACCCGGGCCCGATCCGATTACGCAAACATCAAATTCTTTAGCCATGATAAAATTAATTATTGATTTGTTGAATGGTTGAATAATTGAGTTGGTCAGTTGCCTGCAAGTCTAAACAATCCAAAATAATAGTCCGGATAGAAAACTAATTCAGCAACTCAACAATTCAATTATACAGAAATTTCAAAAGGGCTCTAATTTAAGGATAATAGCGGCAAGGTGAAACGGCTGAAATCATCTGAAAAGTGGTCAAATTCTTTACATCATATGTTTTGCAACTTTCATCATTGAATAAAGGTAAAAGAGCTGTTCCTAGGTATTCCATCTACTTAACTGAATTCAACTATAACCAATACCGTTCATTTAGCGGTCAATCATCCTACAACCAAGATTCCTCATGAAGAGATTAATCCTGCTAGTCATTGTAATAACTTCTTTGCCTCTTGCCATCGCTGCGCAGACCACTCAGGAAGATGTTTCCGAAATCATGAAAACACTTAGTGCAGATGAGATGAAAGGGCGCAAAGTATTTACTCCTCATATTGAGGAAGCTGCAGATTTCATAGCTGAAAAGTTTTCTGAATTTGGATTGCAAACGCTGGATGAGGAAGATGACTACCTCCAGGAATTCCACATGGAATCCATATCCCTTGAAAATTCCCGGATTACGGTGGATGGAAAAGCTTTGGATACTGACAACTTCTTTGTTTTAGCAAGTAATAGGAATATCAGGTGGTCGGAAAATGCACAGACTGATGTAAAATCTATTCCAACGGGTGCTGATTTTAGGTCGGAATTTAGCAATTTAAATCAACTTGAAGAGGATCTCATCGTGTTTGTTGATCCAACCCATTCAGATATGTTTCAACGCTACCGGCCCTATTTTTCGAGACCAAACCGTAGCTTCTCGGGAGAAAGCCAACACGATAAAGTATTCATAATGGCTGAAGAACCTGAAAACTTTAGCATCTCACTTGATAAAAATGTGGAACAGCTCACTCTTGCCAATGTAGCCGGGAAAATTGAAGGCAAAAGAAAGGATGAAATCGTACTCTTCTCCGCGCATTATGATCACATTGGTGTCGTGCAGCCTGTTGAAGGTGATTCCATTGCCAACGGAGCCAACGACAACGCTTCGGGCACCACCGCAGTTATTGAACTGGCCGGGTATTTCTCACAACAACCCCAACCGGAACGAACGCTACTATTCGTAGCTTTTACCGCTGAGGAGGCAGGGGGATACGGATCCAAATACTTTTCTCGGCAGCTGCATCCGGATAACATCGTTGCCATGTTTAATATTGAGATGATCGGGAAGCCATTTACCGGAAAACCGAACTCCGCTTGGATTACCGGATTTGAAAAGTCCAGTTTCGGGAAACTCCTGCAGAAAAGCACAGAGGGAATGGATTACACCTTTCTTCCGGACCCATATCCCAACCAGAATCTGTTTTACCGTTCGGATAACGCCACACTAGCAAGGCTGGGAGTACCGGCGCACTCCATCAGTACGACCCCCATCGATGTTGATCCGGATTACCACAGGGTAACCGACGAAATTGAAACCGTGGACCTTCAACATATTACTGATACCATAAACGCTATCGCCCGGGCCGCTGAAGGAATCATCTCCGGCGAACATACGCCTACCAGGGTAGACAGGAGCATGGTAAACTGATACTAATGCATTTTGCTATACCAATACGATTTCAATTACTCTGATGGGCTAAACTCAGTAATACTCTTTGGTCATAAAAAGCATTTCAGGATCCCCGGTTTCAAAGCCGAAGCGCTCATAGAGCTGTCGCGCCGGGTTATCCACCCGGACTTCCAGGGTAAGCTTGCAGCATTTCAGTTTTCGGGCTCTCTTCTGTATACTCTGAAGCAATAATTCACCGATTCCCCTGTTCCTGTAATCGAGCAGAACAGCCAGATCATGAATGTTTATAAGTTTTCTCGCTTCGAAGGTTGAAAAACCTACAAAGCAATTTGCAATGCCCACTGCAGTTTCCTTATGATAGGCAATCATTGTAAAAGCGTTGGAAGTACCCCGGAGCCCCTCAATCATCTCCTGCAAAGTCTGTTGCGGGAGAGGATGTGCTCCACCCATTTCATCCTTAGCATAGGCATTAGTAAGGTATTTGATATCCGAACAGTGCCTGGGGTTCTGATAGTCCGCTTCAACAATATCTACATCCATAAGCGTAAGAGTATAAAGACATTTTACAGGATAATAATCTGAACGAACATTTCTTGCGTATCACGCAATGAAGTGTATGATGAAACATCAACCGCCAAAACCGGTTTAACTTCCACGATGCGTATTCTGAAAATAAACAAATGGTTAAGATGTCAAAATTGAGATTTACGATTGTACTTGGCCTTGTTCTATCACTTAATTTGTTAGGAGGCTGCTCAGATACCTCTACCAATCCCGATCAGATGCCTCCTATCCCGGACTACGACCATAAAGTCCAACCGGGTACGGCAGCCAATGACTTCCTGGCTGACTCAAATTTTACTCACCTGGTTTTGGAGGTGGATTACATGCCGGGGTATGCACCAAATGAAGAGGCTCTCGACAGTCTAGGTGCTTTCTTTGAACAACGGTTGCATAAACAGTCCATTTCTATAAAAGAACCGACACAGATCGAATCGCGTGGCAAAGATCGCTATAGCGCTAATGAAATTCGTGCCATTGAAGAGGAAGAACGATCAACCTTTAGCGCACAGGATACCCTTGCAGCATATATGATTATTGTAGACGGCAAATACCAGGAAAGAGATCTGCTTGGTATTGCATATTATAATACCTCGAATGCCTTTTTCGGGCCCTCGTATGAGGAGGCAAGCAGCGGTATTGGTCCGCCCTCCAGATACCAGATTGAGGCGATCTCTTTCAGGCATGAATTCGGTCATCTTTTCGGATTGGTCAACATCCCTAACTCAGGAACTGATATGCAAACACCGCATCAGGATGCCGATCATGGAAATCATTGTGACAATGACCAATGCCTGATGTATTACGCGACACAAAGAACCGAACTCATTCAAAACGCCGTCAGCGGTGATGAGATAACCCCGCTGGATGCCAACTGCCTTGCAGACCTCGAAGCCAACGGCGGCAAATAAAGCATTCCAACTGTAAACTTTTAAAAACACGTATCACAATAACTGTTACTTATGATTTCACTTAGAAATAAAATACTATTTGCACTACTTGCACTCACCTTTCTGGCTTATGCTTGTTCGGATTCAGGTACCGGTCCGGATATAGACCCGGAACCGCAATTCAATAGCAAAGCCGCCCCCGGAGATTCTGCCAAATCATTTCTGGAGAGCGACCAATACACCAGCCTGGAAATAGAGATTGATTATATGGAAGGCTATGAACCGACACAGGAAGGGCTCAACAGTCTTAAGACATTTTTAGAAGAACGCCTGAACAAGAACAGCATTTCCTTTACAACCACTCAAATTGCAGCCGGCGGACAAAGCAGCTATACCACCGAAGATATATCAGCTATCGAAGAAGAACAACGCGATAACTATACCGAAACAGGTAGCAGTACGCTTCATGCGTACTTTTTAATTGTGGATGGGGAGTATTCGGATTCCAATGTACTGGGTATCGCCTACTGGAATACCTCCATGGCTTTCTTTGGGCAAACGATCGAAGATATAAGCGGAACACCGCCTACAGCTCCAAGCAGACAACAAGTGGAAGGCACGGTATTTCGTCACGAAGTGGGACACAACATGGGCTTGGTAGGTAACGGAACTCCTACGCAGTCTGATCACAAAACCAGCGGCAGCGCTCATTGTACCACCGACGGCTGTCTAATGGAGCCGGCTGTAGAAACAGGGAATATATTTCAAAACTTTAATGGAGAGGTTCCCAATCTAGATCAGCTATGTATCGAAGACCTGCAGGCTAATGGTGGGAAATAAGATGCCTAGTCGTGAGTCTTGAGTCGTGAACTTCTCTGTGAAGCTTTGTGCTTCTCAGTGCTACTTTGTGGTACCACCATAGGCAACCAACCAAACTTCTCAAATCTGAAGTCTCAAGACTCATGACTCAATACTCACGACTAATTTTGCTTGAACTTATAGAGATTCTCACTACCTACTTTCTCTTCGGCCTGGTTCAGGGCATAGGTGCTGTCGAAAAGTACGATAGGGTTCCCTTCCATATCTTTGGTGACATGGGTTGAATAGCTTTTCTCAAGCTTGTCAATAACTTCCTGGTCTTCGGGCAGCCAGCGCGCTGAGTTGTAGGTAACGGGAGTCATGTGGAGTTCACAGTTGTACTCCGATTGCATACGATGTTTTACCACATCAAACTGCAGTGCTCCTACGGTTCCCAACAGTAGCTCATTACCCACTCCTTTGGGGACCTCAAACACGTGAACCACACCCTCCTCGGCAAGCTGTTTCAGACCCTCTCGCAACTGTTTCCTTTTGAAGGGGTCTTTTGTAGACACTTTCATAAAGTGCTCCGGGGTAAACAGGGGTATCACATTAAAACGAACCGGATGGTCGCTGAAGATGGTTGTCCCAATTCGAAATGAACCGGGGTTGAAAAGGGAAACAATATCACCCGGATAGGCTTCCTCCAGAATATGACGTTCATCGCCCATCAATGTATGCGGGGTTGACATCTTTATTTTCTTATTCCCATTACCGTCAGCTTGCTCTACCTCTAAACCGCGTTCAAACTTTCCTGATGTCACCCGAACAAAAGCAGCACAGTCACGGTGGTCGGGATTCATATTTGCCTGAAGCTTGAAAATAAATCCCGAGAAATCATCGGTGATCACCCGTTCGGAACCGTCTTCGTTCTCATAAGGTTGCGGCGGATTGGCCAATTTTGAAAAATAATCCAGGAATACATCAAGTCCGAAGTTATTGAGCGCAGACCCGAAGAACATAGGCGTACACTTGCCGTGCTGATACGCCTCAGGATCCATGGAGTCAAAAAGATCTTCTGTCAGCATTACCTCTTCACGAAAACGATCTTTTTCGGCCTGCGACAATACCGCCTTTTCCAGACCTTCTTCCAGATCGTATACTTCTTTTTCGGCCTTCTTGGCGCCGTGTTTCTCTTTTCTGAGCAAATATAATTTTTTACCAATCAGGTCATAGATCCCCTGGAAATCTTTACCGTAGCCCAGCGGCCATGATGCCGGTATCGGTTCGATACCCAGCTGGTTTTCTACATTGCTCATCACTTCCAGCGGTTCCATACCCGGACGGTCGCACTTATTCACAAAAGTAATGATGGGGATCTCCCGCATCTTACACACTTCAAACAGCTTTTCGGTCTGTTCCTCGACGCCTTTAGCAACGTCAATTACCATCAGTGCCGTATCCGCGGCAACCAGGGTTCTAAGCGTGTCCTCTGAAAAGTCTTTGTGACCGGGCGTATCCAGCAGGTTGTATTTGATATTATCTTTTTCAAAACGAAGTACGGAGGAAGTGACCGATATACCCCGTTCCTTTTCAATGGCCATCCAGTCGGATGCGGCATAACGCGAGGCTTTACGCTGGCGGATAGAACCGGCCTCGTGTATGGCACCGCCATAAAGCAGTAGCTTCTCGGTAAGTGTGGTCTTACCGGCATCGGGGTGAGAAATAATGGCAAAGGTACGTCGCCTCTTCGCCTCTTCCTCAATCAATTTCTGGGTATCTGTAGCTGTTTCGGGCATTAATTTACTGATAATTTCATTTCCAAAAGACGTCAAATATAAGCATTTGGTATGGATTTATCACTCTTCTTAGCGGCCTACCTTACAGAACACGAAAGACGTAAATCAGGTTTATAAAAAGTTACTTTTATTGATGACCGGTATTACCTGATTAATCCGTGTTCCATTAAAACAGATTCAGCTGTTCATTCTGCCGCTCAATAGGCCATGCAGGCATTGGATTCATATCTATAAGTTCAGATAATAGCTGATGGAATTTGCGGGCAATGGGCGGCTGATTCTTGCTGTCGGGTGCATGGGTAAAAATATAGGGATGCAGCCCTTCTTTGATCCAGTCAGCAATTATGATAGCCCACTCTTTAAGATAGGGCTCATTATTAAGGGCGTCATTGGCTCCAACAAAACGGACAAAAGGACGAGAAGCCGTGGTATCAAACCGAACCGGAACCTTAGGTTTCTTATTCTGTGCTTCAGTGATAGATGGCTCATTCGATTTCATAGCGTGGAGCTTTCGCGTATCGAATATCACCCGGTTGATGCTGTAACTCTTTAACAGCCGGTTAAGGCGGTGCTCTAGCTTCCCATGATCAAAAAATTTGGGATGCCGAACTTCAAGGGCATAGCTGTAAACCGTGGGAAGGTAGGAAAAGAGTTTTTCCAGGCGATCAAAATATTCAGGAGGGAATCCGGAAGATAACTGGATGTGAAAAGGACCAAGCCTGTCGGCAATGGGATCAAAAGTATCCAGAAACTGCAAAACCTCATCTTCCACATTATGCAGCTGTCGCTCGTGAGTAATGGAGCGATGGAACTTAAAACAAAACTTAAAATTATCCGGCGTTTTACTGCCCCAGCTTTTCAACGTTTTAGCACTGGGAATATTATAGAATGTGGTATTTCCCTCCACGGAATTGAATACCGAAGCATACTGGGATAAATAGTCATCCTGCTTAGCATCATCGGTATAAAAAGTACCGACCCACTCTTTTAGGCTCCAGCCGGTACATCCTATGTTATACTTGGTTATGGCCATTTATAGCGAATTAACTGGGATCACAGATATCCAAAAGAAACATGTATAGTAAAATAAGTCATACTTCTTGTAAGCTTTTTCCGTGTTCTATTAGTAATAAACTGACTTTTATTGATAATTAGCAACGCTATTTAAGGCATAAATCGTTTATCGGTTTGTAACTCTTAAATTGAATTCTATATTAGATGAAAATTACCTGGCATTTAGCACGCACCTATGCATTTTGCTTTACTCGACTACCTGGTGATGGGCGGGTACGTTATTTTGATGTTTGCCGTGGCTGTTATAGCCCGTAAAAGAGGACAGGAAGATCTCGAGGACTTTTTTACAGGTGGCAAAAACCTACCCTGGTGGCTTATCGGAATCTCCATGGTTGCCACAACATTCGCGGCCGACACCCCTCTCGCCGTGACCGGCATTGTTGCCAGTGAAGGTATTGCAGGTAACTGGATCTGGTGGAACTTCATGTTTTCGGGGCTATTCACCGTATTTCTCTATGCCAAACTCTGGAAGCGCGCCGATGTTATAACCGACGTTGAATTTATTGAACTGCGATACGGTGGAAAACCTGCCAGCATTCTTCGCGGTTTCCGAGCCATCTACCTGGCTTTTCCAATAAACTGTATTATCCTGGGATGGGTGACAGTGGGGATGGCAAAAATCCTGACCGTGGTCACGGGTGCCGACCAGTGGATGATCATCTTTGCGCTCTATTTTCTTATTGGAATATATATAGCTATCTCAGGACTGTGGGGCGTCGTTGTCACAGACTTCATCCAGTTTATCATTGCCATGACCGGTTCCATCATGCTTGCCTGGCTTGCGGTCGACCACGTTGGGGGTCTGAATGAAATGAATGCCAAGCTGATAGCAGAATTCGGACCTGATCCCTGGGTATTGGATTTTAACCCATTTACCAATCCTGAAATTCTCCTTTCAACAGCACTCGTGTGGGTGGGTATGATGTGGTGGGCCTCCTGGTATCCCGGTTCCGAACCGGGTGGCGGGGGTTATATTGCCCAACGCATGTTTTCGGCCAAAGACGAGAAAAATGCTGTTGGCGGAACCCTGCTTTTTAATGTGATGCATTTCGCCATACGACCCTGGCCGTGGATACTGGTAGCGCTTGTTTCACTCATTGTCTATCCAAATCTGGCTGATAAGGAGACCGGGTATCCGCTGTTGATGCTTGACCTGCTACCCGCCGGACTGCTGGGTCTGTTGGCTATAGCATTTTTATCCGCTTTTGTCTCTACAGTGTCAACCCACCTCAACTGGGGTGCTTCTTACGTCGTTAACGATTTCTATAAGCGTTATTTCAAACCTCCGAATCGATTTGAAAACAAAGCCGAAGCCGAAAAACACTATGTTTGGATTTCGAGAATCGCCACCCTGCTCATCATGGCATTGGCCATATTGGTATCCTATTTCTTTGATACCGTAAAAGGGGGTTGGGAAGCCATACTTTCCATCGGTGCCGGTACCGGACTCGTATTTATGCTTCGCTGGTTCTGGTGGCGGATCAATGCCTGGAGTGAGATAACGGCTATGATTACTGCCGCAATAGGAAGTTTTCTTGCGCCTGAAATCGGGTATGATGACTTTGCGAGCAAAATGATATTCACAACCATCTTCTCTACCATTTCCTGGATCGCCGTCACCCTGATGACGTCTCCTGAAAAAGATGAGACCCTTCAGAAATTCTTCGACCAGGTTCAGCCCGGCGGACCCGGATGGAAGGAATTCACCAAAGATGGCAAACCGGTGGAACCTATCTGGCCCGCTGTTATAAAAGTGGCCCTAGCGGCGGTATCCATCATAAGTTTTCTTTATGGAATGGGACAGCTATTCTTCGGCAGCGCAGTTTGGGGGCTCTTATTGATGATCATTGCAACGGGTATATTAATTTATATAGTAAAGGAGCTTACCAAGGAGAAGGGAGATATGAGTATTGAGGCATGAAGCGTTAATCTTGGGCTGTAACACAGAGTTACTCAGAGAAGATCGGAGATACACAGAGAATAACCACTTCCTTAGTCCTTCTTCCGGTATCTCATTTTCCTTTCTCCAGCCTTCTTTACTCCATGTAACTTTGTGCTTCTCAGTGACACTCCGTGAAATAGCTAGCACTATCCTTAAACTTTTATTGCAACCTTTTAACAGGTTACCCGTATTTGTTTTAAATCTTAAAATAAATGCCTGTGATGGATCTGCTTACCCGAATGGAGGAATTGCTGCTGTTGAGTGTCTGGAGACTTCAGGAAGACGCCTATGGCCTTGAAATCAGGCAGCACCTGTCCGAATTACTAGGAAAAGATTTTTCCGTTGGATCGGTTTATGTACCTCTGAAACGGCTAAAAAAACGTGGATATCTCACTACGTGGGACAGTGACCCAACTGATGAGCGCGGCGGTCGTTCCAAGCGGTTTTTCAAGCTCACCTCGAAAGGTGTTAACGCCCTTCAACAGGTAAAAACGGTACAAGAACAAACATGGTCTGATCTGCCTGACCTTGGACTTGAATGGTATCCTTCAAAAGCAACTTTGACATGAAGAATTACTCCACTCCATTCATCATAAAGGTATTGGATGTGTTGCTACCACATGACCTGCACCATTTGATCGGTGACCTGGAAGAAGAATACTACTGGAACAAGAAAAATGAAGGGCGAAGCTATGCTTACCTCTCTTTGTGGAGCCAGGTTCTTAGATCCATCCCCTATTTCATACTACAATCACTAATCTGGAATACTGTTATGATTTTAAATTACCTGAAAGTAACCTGGCGAGGCATCAAAAAACATAAAAGCTTTTCCCTTATTAATATTCTGGGTCTGGCTGCCAGCATGGCTGTCTGCCTGCTTATCATGCTATTCATTATTGACCAGCGTAGTTATGATCGTTTCCATGAGCATGCAGATCGCATTTATCGCGTCAATTCTGATTTTAAATCCGGTGGTAATAATGAGGCAATTCTCTACGCTACCTCTCCAGCAGATCTTGCCGCGAAGCTGGAGGAGGAGATACCCGCTGTGGAAGAAGCGGTACGCCTGCGAGGTAACTATAGCGGTGAAATCAGGGTCGGCGAGAAAACTTTTAACCTTAATGGTGTATTTACGGATGGCGACTTTTTCAAAGTATTTGACTTTGAGCTATTGAAAGGAGATCCGCAAACCGCACTTTCAGAACCCGGTAATATCGTATTGTCGCCCGAAACAGCGAAAAAACTATTCGACAGTGATGATCCTATGGGAAAAGTGCTTACCGGATTGGGTGACAGAGATTATACCGTTACCGGCATTGTGAATACTGAGGTAAAGACTCATTTTAATTTTGAAGTGCTGGTCTCCTATGCCTCACTAACTTCAAAAACTGCACTTACCGAATCACTGTCTGACTGGAAAAATAATATTTACCAGTCCTATACCTACTTAAAGATAAAGGAACAGGCTCAAGAGGATAATTTAACGTCACAATTTCCTTCCCTTATCTCAAGACACTACCAGGATGAAGAAGGAGAAAACATCATCAACTCTTTTGTACTTCAGCCTTTGACCAAAATAAATTTGGGACCTATCATCTCGAATGAAGTTGGTAATTCCATTCCGGGTATTATAGCCTGGTTCCTTATCGGATTTGCACTAATAATCATTCTTATTGCCTGCTTTAACTATGTAAGTCTGACAATTGCCAAAGCCTTAAACCGAGGCAAGGAAGTAGGTGTACGGAAAGTTCTGGGAGCCTTCAGATCGAATGTCATTAAACAGTTCCTTACCGAATCGGTTATTATCGCCATTCTGGCTTTACTCTTTTCCATAGCGATCCTAAAGTGGCTGCTTCCTGAGTTCAACAGTCTATTCATAATCAATATGTCGGAGAATCAGATTGACCTGAGCCTTTTCAACCACTATTGGGTTTATATTTTCTTTTTGATGTTCAGCGTTTTTGTGGGGGTTCTTGCAGGCATTTATCCGGCAGTTTACCTCTCATCCTTTCAACCCTCAAAGGTGCTAAAAGGAATAAGCTCCATTAAAGGATTATCAGCCATTGCGATACGGAAAACTATTATCGTCAGCCAATTTACATTTTCTCTCGTATTTATCATTACGGCTATCATACTGTTCAAACAGTTTAATTTCATGGTCAATGTAGATCACGGTTTCAACTCCGAACATATCATTAATGTAGCCCTGCAGGATGTATCGTATGAGAGATTTGAATCGAGGTATGCCAATCATACTGATGTAATCTCTATGGCAGCCAGTTCAAAAGTACCGGCATTAGGCTCTATTACGGGTGCATGGATAAATTCAGAGTCTCTAACTGACCCGATTCGAGGTCACTCATTTGATGTGGATGAGAATTACATACAAACAATGGGCCTGAATCTGCTCACGGGGCGAAACTTTAACCCTGAAATTGGGAGTGATTCTACCGATGCCGCAATCCTGGGTAAATCAGCTGTCAACAAGCTTGGCCTTGGTTCTCCCACAGAAGCTTTGGGAAAACCTGTTGAAATAAATGACGCATCTTACACTATCATAGGCGTGATTGATGATTTTATCTCGGCCAATCCGTTACGAAGTAAAGATCCGATATTAATGCGGTATAATCCGGATAACTATTATTATGCCGTGGTAAAAATAAGAGCCGGAGAAACAGCATCTTTTGCTAATTATCTGGAAAGTACCTGGCTGGACCTCAACAGTGTCTATTCTCTGAAATACAAGATTTTCAATGAGCAGCTGCAGGAGAGTCCGATTCTGGTACTTTTCGGAGATTTCCTTAAGGTGCTCGGCCTGATCGCCGTATTCTCCGTGCTGATCTCCTGTCTTGGTCTACTGGGTATGGCAATGTACTCAGCGGAAAATAGAATAAAAGAGATTGGTATTCGAAAGGTTCTGGGAGCCACTTCAGGAAACATTGTCTATCTGCTTTCCAAAGAGTACCTGTTTCTGGTTGGAATCGCCGTTCTAATAGGTACGCCTCTGGCCTGGTTCATCAATAATCTGTGGCTGCAACAAGTGAGTAATAAGACCGCTATCGGTCCTGTCATATTTATTGCCGGTGTACTGGGTACGGTTCTGCTGGCTATGCTAACTATAGGCTCACAAACCCTGCGCGCCGCCAAGGCCAATTCTATACAAAACTTGCAAAGTGAATGAGGTATGGAATAGTATAGATGGGAGGTGAGACGTTCGACGTGGGTCTGTTACACTGAGTTACTCAGAGAAGCACGGAGTGACTCAGAGGCTCCCTCCTTCCACATCAAAGCGGTGGAAGGAGTAGAAGAGGTAACCTGTTTGACGTTTCACTTTTCACGTCTCATGTCTTCCATCTCACTCATCACTTGTTACTTTACTCCCCAACCAGCTTTCCCGAAAGGTTTTCATCTCTTCTGTCACCTCCATACCCGCCTGCTCATAGGGTAGCAGTTCCAGGGTGGGATCTTCGACCAGGACCAGCGTGGTATCGTAGCGTTCACCGACGGACTCATAACTTACACCAAGTGTATCTCCCGGAGAATGGGCGTTCAGTATTCGTTGCAAATCCCTGGCGTTGGTTATTGTTTCACCGCCAAGGCTAATCAACACATCATCCTGATCAATCCCGGCTTTATAAAGCGGACTGCCTATTAAGGTATTTTCGGTGATGGTCGGCCTCCCTGCTTTAAAATTTATTCTCTCACTCCCGTAGCTAATCACTGCTTTCCCGGGGAATTCATTTCTAAGAAGAAATCCCGCATTGGCAAAAAGCGGTTTCAGTTCAATCATATCTGAACCGTAAATGTGCCGATCAAAAAAGTCCTGAGCAAATTGCCGGTTCCCGGTAACTTTGGCAAGCGTATTTTTCAAGTCTTCCAGCCTATAGGGTTTTTCCGGTATCCCATAAGTTTGCCACATAGCACGCATATAATCATCAAGAGTGATATTTTCGAACTCTGTTCTGAGCTTCAGGTCCAGACCCAGACCGATTACCGCTCCCCAGGAATAATACGAGATGAAAGTATTCTCCTTATTCTGATCATCTACGGAAGTGGCGGCATCCACAAAAGGAGCTTGCATACTCATCTCAACCGGACTATAAAACTGATTGCCCGGTGAGTTGAGTACATAATTCAATGTCCCGCCCCATCCGAGGCCATATTCCCGGTCATCAATCAAACCCGCTCGACGGACGATCAAATCATCATAGTAGCTCGTAAATCCTTCGGCAAACCATAGTGAACCCGACACGTTGGCCTCCTGGAAGGCAAAAGGTTCAAGACTCTGCGGGCGTATACGTTCTACATTCCAGCCATGAAAATATTCATGAGACAGCGTGTATAAATTCCGCATAGCTCCCTCTTCAAGAGATCGCTGACTGGTAAGAATTGTGGAGTTGCGATGTTCCATGCCATCTCCGTAAACATAAGGCAGATAATCAGCGATAAAGGTATAGCTTCCATAATCATAGGAAGGCGGTTCTCCATAAACGGCAATTTGCTCTTCAACCACTTTTTTTGCCATCTCTGCATATTCATCGGCCTGCTTTTCAGTACCGTTATGATGCAGGGCCAGCCTGATGTTGTAATTTGTAGTATCAGCCGGAACAGTCCATTCCCGAAGCATAAAGTTGCTGAGTTCAGTTGGACTATCCATCAAATAACCAAAATTCGGGGCAGTAAATACGTACGGATCTTCTGTGGATTTCAGCTGGGTAGCCACCTTCCAGTTACTGCCTTCGGGCGGATGAAAGGCTATGGTCATATTCTGCATTTCTGTTCCCTGTGCCCAAACCAATGAGGCCGGAATATTTAAATGAGCATGCTGCTCATTGACTCCCGAATAGGTTCCGTCGACATGATTGGCATATAAGGTATAACTGAATTTTAGTGTCCCGTTGTGACCACTCACTATCCAGTTATGGAGGTCCGGCTGAAAAATATCCAGGGTATCGCCTTCTCCATCAATGGCATTCACGTTATACACATTTTTAGCAAACTCATGCAGCGCGTAGCGACCCGGCGAGGTTCTACTCATAGATACCTTCACAGGAATAGCATCCAGGTCGGTTATCGTAAGAGTTATTTCGGCCTCGTGATGAGCCGCATTCGGAAATCTGATATCATAACGAATATTGCCGTCGACGTTGGTTTGAACTCCGCAGCCGATCGTCACATAAACCGCTGCCAGTATTAGTAAAATCGCCTGTTTCATAAGAAAAGTTGTACTCATGGTTATTGAAAGAGCAGATAGAGAAACTGCATTAAGATAGGTAAAATTAAAGCCCAATGAATAGTCCCTCATTTAAAACTTTACCGTGAGCGGATTTGCTAAACCAATGAGTTAGGCCAGTAACTTTAAAAGCAAAGAGGTTTAATAATTATTCCTGTTTGATGCTGTCAACGGGATTGATAAGCGCAGCCTTCAAGGATTTATAACTCACGGTTACAAGGCAAATGATAACACTCAGAAGGATGGTTGCTGCAAAAACACCAATGAGATTTAATCCCAGGTTGATACGGTAAGGGAAGTCTTGCAACCAGCCTCTCGCGAGAAAATAAACTACGGGCCAGGCAATGATATTTGCAATCAGAACCAGTTGCACATACTCTTTTGACAGTAGAACCAAAATCTGGCTGAGAGAAGCGCCAAGGGTTTTGCGAATGCCAATCTCCTTCGTTCTCTTGGATGCTGTAAAGGAAGCCAGCCCGAAAAGTCCCAGGCAAGCCACCAGTATGCATAAGAGCGTAAATACGCCCGTTACCCGACCCAGTGTCATTTCTGCGGCATATATTTTATCCAGTTCTTCATCCTGAAAGGAATATTGAAAGGGGTCGATGTGATTGACTTCAGCCCATACCTCCTCAAGGTGCTTTAATCCCTCATTAACTCCACCGGGACCTAATTTAACCACTGCATTTGAAATCGTCTGCAATATGGGACGTGTTCCCTCAGAGAGTCGAATAACCAGTGGCTTGATCTCTTTTTTGACTGAGGTATAATTAAAGTTTTCTGTGACTCCAATAACGGTAAGCGTTTTTACTTCTTCCTCAGATAATTCATGGTAAAACAATTCACCAATGGCATCTTCGGGTTCTTCAAAACCCAGCCTTTTGACCATCTCTTCATTGATCAAAATAGCCTGTTTCTTATCCGTAGGATAATATCTGGAGAATGTTCGGCCCGCAATAAGATTGATATCATAGGCCTCCAGAAAGTTGTATGTAACATGCAGGGCCAATGAGGATTTCTCCCCTTCGTCGGGGGTTGTTGCCGGATAAATTTTCCAGGTCTGCTGATCATCGGTTCCCAAGATTTTGCTGGTTGCTGTAACGGTTCTGACGTTTGGGTCACTCATGGCTTGTTCCCGGAATTGGTCAAACTCCCAGGCTATAAGATTCTGCTCCATGGGTAAAATGACCACCTGTTCCTTGTCAAAACCAAGTTTCTTAGACTGCATATGCTGCAGCTGCATATATAGCAGAACCGTACTGATAATTAGTATCACAGAAAGTGAGAATTGAAAAACCACCAGCCCTTTTCTAAAGAGTACACTTCTACTTCCTTTATCCGCTTCACCTTTCAGAACAACGGACGGATTAAAAGCAGAAAGATAGAAAGCAGGATAAATACCGGCCAGGAAACCCACCGCAAAATAAAGAAAGAGCAGTCCTCCAATCAGAAAAGCATTATCAAAGATATTGAATGCCAGATTCTTGCTTATAAAATCGTTGAAGATCGGTAGCGTGAAATAGACTAGTACTACCGCAAGTACGACAGCCAGGAAGCTCATGAGAAAAGATTCACCCATAAATTGGCTGAAAAGCTGACGGCGATCAGCGCCCAGTACTTTACGCATACCTACCTCCCGTCCTCTTTCTGCAGAACGTGCTGTTGCCAGGTTCATAAAGTTTACACAGGCAATGACCAGTATGAGCACTGCCACAGCTGAAAAAAGATAGATGTAGAAAATAGAGTTGTTTGGATTCATCTCCTGCTCCAGATTCGAATAGAGATGAATATCGGTAAGTGCCTGCAAGCCGAGACTGACTTCCTCTCCCTCCGGCCGATTGGGATTATAGTACTTGTCAGCGAAAGCCTCCAACTGGTCATCAAGCTCACCGGCAGAACCTGCATTTTTCAGTTCCACATAGGTCCAAACAGGATTCCACCACCATGACTCATCATATTCCGGACTCCTCCGGTACAATACATCCACACTTGAAAATGATGCCAACATATCGAATTTCATGTGGGACTTCTCCGGCCAGCTTTCCATGATTCCGGTAACCTCCAGACTCATGCTGCCCCGACCCTGAAAGCTCAATGTTTTTCCAATGGGATTTTCATCACCGAAATATACCCTGGCTCGCTCCTCAGTCATCACCAGCGACAGGGGATTATCCAATACCTGCTCCGGATTTCCCCGGATCAGTTTCCCGTCAAATACCTCAAAGAAAGTGGAATCGGTGAAGTAAAAATTTGATTCCCTGAATGAATTCCCGGTCTCCCTATCCAGCATGGTATGAGTAGGCTGCTGCATGTTGAAGAAACGCACGCTATGCTCTACCAGTTGCGGATACTCAGCCTCCAACATAGGTCCGGTTTTGAACGTGGTTGTAGCTGATGTTTCGTCAGTATTGAGAGAGGTTTGTTTGATACGGTATATCTGATCTGCCTTCTCATGAAACCGGTCGTAGCTCAGCTCATTTAACACATACATGCTGATCAGAAGGCAACAGGCTAATCCAATTGCAAGACCAAAAATATTTATGAATGTATAAGCCTTTCTCTTTACCAGATTGCGAAAGGCAATCTTTAAATAATTACGAACCATGCTGCTTATTTGATGGCTACCAGGTACCCAATGCTGTCACCGATGTATACTTGCAAGACGGGCTGGCAAATATACTATCTGTTATAAAGAAGAGTTGCCTCGCGGGAATTTGTTACAAGAAAGTTGAGATAAACCGCGAAGTGCCAAAATGGAATCGCTGACCTCTTAAATATTAACCGTTATGGAATCTGAAAGTCACCGGAATCTGATCATTCTGTGGTGTGCCGATATGATACAGTTCCCACTCACTGTCATAATTTTTTATCTGTTCTCGCAACACATTGATGAGTTCTTCTGAACTGCCGGTTTCGGAGTTCCAGTCAAAGTTGACTATCCTGAACTTCATCTTTCGCTTTTCCCCATTAATATTTACCTCCAGGTTAGCCATCTTATCAACGTTCGGTATGGTAAATTGGACGCGTATGTTATTCATGGTATTAGGTTTTTGCAATCAGCCTCTAACCAATCGGCAGATCGCTCGTTCATCATTCACTTTTTAATATTTCTGCCGGGTTTGTGTTAGCGGCACGAATTGTAGTATAACTTATTGTTGCCATAGCTATTGCCACCGTGAGAAAACCTGCTCCCGCAAGCATAAATAGACTTATTTCCGTGCTGTAAGCAAAACTGTTCAACCATTCCCGCATAAGGTTGTAGGCAATTGGCGCAGCTATGACAAATCCGATAGTCGTCAGTTTTACAAACTCCAGTGACAATCCTGTAATGATACTGTATACGCTGGCTCCCAGCACTTTACGAATACCAATCTCTTTTTTTCGCTGATAGGTAGTATAGGCAGCGAGTCCCAGCAGACCCATGCAGGCAATCAGAATGGTAAGATAGGTGAAATATCGAAGCATTTCGCTGATCACTTCCTCAGTTACATATTCACCGGCCAAATTACTTTCCAGGAAAAAGTATCCTACGGGAAGTCCCGCATTAAATTGCTTCAAAAAGGTGTTAATTTCACCGGCAGTTTCTGCAAGTTCCGTAGTATTCAATTCTATGGCAATCCGTTGAAAGGCTTCAGGTCGATATTTTAAAATGAGAGGACGAATAGCGTTGTGCAGTGTCTCAAAATGAAAGTTCTCTACTACCCCAATAACCGTATAGGTTCTCGTCGTTTCACCTGTGCTTTCTGCGATGGTTTTTCCAACCGCATCTTCCCAACCGAATTGGCTGATTGCAGCTTTATTGACAATGACAGACGTTGTGGTATCACCGGCCTGTACGGCATTAAAATTTCTTCCTTCCACCAGTTCAATTTCGAATAACGCAATAAAGCTGTTATCCACTTCATAGTAATTAACAAGTAAACCGTCTTGTTCAAACTGCCCCTCAGGCCTGAAACTGCTGATGGAACCGCTGTCTTCACCCGGAATATTAGCAGTCAATGATGAGCCGCTAACCGCTGACTTCCTTTCAAGCTCCTCCTTAATCATAAACTTGTTCTCTCTGCTTAAATTGGGAGGCAAATTGGACACCATGATATTTCCGGACTTAAATCCCAGGTCTTTGTTTTGCAGGTATTCTATTTGGCTGTCAGCCACCCATGACCCAATAATCAAAAAGACAGCGACACTGAACTGGCTTACCACTAGTACTGTCCGCAACCAGGACCGACTCTTACCGGTTGTTTTACTTCCTTTAAGTACGGGTGCTGGTTTAAAAGAGGAGAGATAGAAGGCCGGATAGCCGCCTGCCAGCAGGCTAACTAAAATTACCAATAACACAGCAGTTATCAGATAAAAGCCATTCTCAAAATAGGCAGCCTGCACATTCCATTCCGCCAGATCATTGAAGAGGGGTAGGGCAAATTCCACCAGGGTCAGTCCTAGAAAAACAGCAATGAGAGACATCAAAAAAGCTTCCGACAAGAACTGAAAAATGAGTTGTTGTTTGCCGGCACCCAACACCTTTCGCATGCCAACCTCACGAGCCCGCTCAATACCCTTCGCCGTCGCCATATTTATGAAGTTGATACAGGCAATCAGCAGTATGAGAAAGCCAATTGCCGTAAAGATGTATACATAAGATATGTCAAGACTGTCTCCGTGTTCAGCAAACAAATTGGACCTTAGATAAATATCCTCAAGATTCTGCAGGTGAGGCTGATATTTTTCCAGCCCTTCTTCCCCAAAGTTCTTTACAATAAATTGCTCCAAATCTTTCTCGACTTCTGTGGGGTCAGCGCTTTCACTGAGCAGCAGATAGGAATAGAGATTATGGTTTTCCCAGTTATCAATATTGCTGTAGCTCTGTTTATCGAGGGAAGAGAAAGGAACAAACATATTAAACCATAGGCTGCTCTGGGAAGGCTGCTTTTTCAGAACACCGGTAACTGTATGGGGGACATCATTAATCATCATTGTTTCCCCGACCGGATTATAATTTCCAAAATACGTCTCGGCTATAAAATCAGTTAATACTACTGAATGAGGATTCTGTAAAGCCGTCTCTTTATTGCCGTACTTAAGCGGATAAGTGAAAACATCAAGTATGGTCTCATCTACAAATTCCACCTCAAAGGTAAATACTTTATCTCCGTAGCCTACAGTCCTGTTCTGTCCCGTGAATCGAACGAATGATTCTACTTCCGGGAAATCATCTGTTATTGCTTCAGCCCAGGGAGCAGGGGTGATGGCTGCATCTACGATACTTCCGGAACTGGTTTTAACCTTGTCAGCAAGCCTGTAAATGCGGTGGCTGTTTTCATGGTGGGTGTCGAAGTTAATAGCATATTGATCCAACAGAAAAAGAAACAGACAAATACCCATACCGATCCCAAGTCCAATGACATTTATGGCGGTGTAGCCTTTTTGCTTGGATAAATTTCGGAGGGCTAATTTAAGATAGTTTAGGAGCATGACACGGTTTATTGGTTATTCATAATAGTTATTGGCAAATCCATCTTAAAAAACCAATAACCGGCAACTACTATCTGTGATATCAACAATCATACCAATCAGGTTGACACGGCTTTTTATACCTCAAAACAAAGATAATCAGTCATTAAGCGTCCGTATTCTTACATCTACTGTACGGAAACGGACAGATATAAGGAATGTCTACTACCTGTCTTCTTTTCGATACATGAATTTGAGACCCGACCAATTTTTATCTACCGCGCATACTTTTATATCGACAAGTCCCAGCTCCAAGCCTTTTCTTCGTACGTCATTACCGTTAATATCTGTGTTACGTTTTGATGCGCCCTTGATCCAGGAGACCCATAGCATGCCGTCTCTGGCCAATTTATCTTTCAGCGGTGGCAATGCGTTTTGTAGTGTTTCTTCATTTTTGGCAAAAAGGTGAATAAAGTCAGCTTCCTCCTCGCCGTCATCAAGGATGGTAACATCGGGAGGCAATTCACCCAGCATTTCAAAATAATGATCCGGCTCATTTTCGGTCATTATCTTAAATCCCGGTTTAATACCCAGTTTTTTTATGAGTGGTGTTCCTGAATAACCTGCAGGCATAAACTTACTCAATCAATTATTTAACGGAAGAGCCTTTAGCCAGCCACCAGGGATGAGCCTCAACAACCAGCCTGCCGGCTTTCACTGCCGGATCCGCTTCAGCCAGCTTGATCGCCTCTTCCATGGTTGCGGTATTATATACCGAGATACCGGCAATCTCAGAATCATCCCCCAACGGACCGTTTAAGTTAAGCACACCTTTTTTAAACAGACCTCCAAGGTAGGCCAGGTGTTCAGCCTGAATTTTCCTGGCCTCTTCTTCCGGCTGATTTCTGTTAGGTCCTTCTTTTAGGAATACAATGAAATACTTCTGCATGGTGATAGGTTGGCCTTCCCAAACCATCTCAAAGGTTTCGGGACCGGTTTCTTTTTCCTGTGCAAAGCCAAGGATAGTGCCTGTGACTAACACAAATATCAGTGTTATTATGGATTTCATATGTTACCCCCATTTTTTGAGATAAGTGACCAGCAAGAGAATACAGATTATTAAATCCGGTATAATTTTGCCAGTAAAAAGAGCGTGCTAATTGTTGATATTTAGGGCGGGTTTAACCTGTCCACGGTGGCAGGTTGTACAGTTTACTATTGGTCTCTCACTTTCAAGGTTATTTATAGCCGGCAACAGCTCTTGGTTGATCCTTCCTACCATCTTCATCATATCCCTGGCGATCTGTTTTTGAGGCTTTTCATCACTGCTCCAATCACCGGGGTTATGGCAATGTGTACACCTTACACCAAGTGACTTACCGAAGCCCATCTCCATAATCCGTAGAAATCTATCTGCTGTTGTACGCTCAAAAGACCGGATATTATCAAATACAAGACCGGCGGCTTCCTGCTCTCTTCCCCTAATTTTTTCCCGCAGCTCTTTAAGAGCTTTTTCCTGATCAAAATTCGTAGTGTCAAAGGGCGTTAGAACGGGGACAGTTAGTATTTGACTTTCGTATACTGTCATATTTTCTACGTAAACTCTACCGAGTATTATTGTCAAAATCGGTAAAACAACTAAAAAGGTTTTCATCGACCTACCTCACTCAATTTATTTTGTTCAGTGGTATTCAGCACCCGCGGCCTACAGAGCAGTCTATATCCTTTACTAATTACCTGAACCTTACAAGCGCTTTCTCCTGAATGTTAAAATCTGGAGCAAATCCCTCAACGCTTTTGGGTTATATAGCAAACCTGATGTTATGAAAAGCCACATCTAGGGAAAGGGTTTCATACTGTCGAATGAAAGCACATCAATTTCTGAAATTATTGAATACCTATTTAAGCAATGTTTTAAAACACAGCTTAATGGCTATTATAGCCCGATTGAAGCGTCTATTAACATGATCATGTGATACATGTTCATGTTATTTGCAGCCTCACCTTTGTTGGCTATCTAATAGGTAATCCTCATAAACAAACCAGGAGGCTGTTATGTTAAAAAAGTTACTAATATCATTATTGCTGCTATTGGCTTATGCCATGCCTATGCAGGCGCAGAACTTCAGTTTCGAACTGAGCTACCAATCCTTCAGGCCATTCATCCATTTTCACCTGAATTATGAAAGTCAAAATTATCGGCACGATTACGAATCGGCCTATTTGAAAGGTTATATGGATGGGGTCATAGACGAATACTATTACCATCACCGGTACAATGAACTGGTATATGATTCCCGTGTGTATGAAGCCGGCTATCGAGACGGTTTCAGGGATCGAGAACTACTGATCAGCCTTCGCGGGTACAACTGGTATCAGAGTCATCGATTCACCTATAACGATTATTACAACCCCGGCTATTCGGTACGTATCTGGCTGGACGGTTTATCCCTGGCATTTCTGCAGGCTCCTGCTTACCGGCTGCCGAAGAGATGGAAGTATAAGGCGCATCCCCACGTAATCCGTTATCGCAAATGGGTTGCCGGCAACCACCATCATAAAAAATTCAACCGGTACAGAAGTGCTGTGAGAATTGGAAATCATTACTCCAATAGAAACCGGCTGTATGAACGACAGGCTATAAAACCGAATCACAGGATTGGTAAAAAGCACCTGAATCGTGGGAACCGGTATACAGACAAACGTTACCGGGATAATCGCGGAAAAGGGGCGTTCAAAAATAATCGTATAGATCGTAACCGCGGTAAAGCCAAACATAGAAAAGCAGTTGGCAAAAACAATAATAGCAAACGCAGCCGCGGTGCTGTTAAAGCGCAAAAGAGACAAACCCGTAGTCGCGGTACCATTAAACACAGCCGAGGCGGGAATAAGGAAAAATCAAACAGGGGCAAAAAGCGTGGCAAACGCAATCGTGGCGGAAGAGGCGGAAATTAAGTATTCCTATGTGGGACACGGTTCTTTTACTCCGTGTCCCATTTTTTTAATCCATTGTAAATATTTCGGCATAAATATCCATCCCGTACCAGATATTACCAATCCGTATATTCTCATCCGGTGCATGCTGGTTATTGTCATGATTGGCAATCGGTACAATCACAATGGGAGTTTGCATGACTTCTTCAAAATGAAACAGCGGTAATGAGCCTCCGAATGTCGGGTAAAGAATGATCTCTTCTTCAGTAGCTTTTTTAATTGCACCAACAACCTGTTGTGCCATGGGATTATCGATAGGTGTCCGTACAGCCGGGTAACCGCCGCCGCGGGTTATTTTAGCAACTTTTCTGTTATTTAGCCTGGTTTCCATATTGGGCTCCTGCCTGACAATGTGGTAGCCCTGACTGGCAATATGTGCCTCAACCCGGTCTTTCATGCGTTCCGGATCATTGCCTTTTGCCAACCTGATACCCAGACTGGCCACTGCTTTGGTCGGTATGACATTTCTAGCCAGCTCCCCTGTATTTCCGCTTTCCAGACCCCTTATGGTCAATGTCGGAAACATGTAGCTTTCAATCAGAGACCGGCCTTCCATTTCGGTCCAGTTCAGTCCCAAATCTTCCCTAATTTGCCGGTCGTAATTGGGCAAGGTCTCAAATGCTCTTTGGTCAGCCTCCGTGATCGGGGCCGTATTTTCGTTGAATCCCTCGATCAGAATTTCTCCGCTCTCTTTTTTCATGGTGGACAAAAGCTCGGCAAGCATTTGACCCGGAACCGGTGACCATCCGCCGTAATGTCCGCTATGCAAAGGACGGGAAGGCCCGTAGACCGTAACCTCCATGCCCGTCACACCACGGACGCCGAACACTACCTGTGGTCGACCGCTCTGGTGCTTTGGACCGTCGAAAAAGAGCCAAAGATCACCCTGAAATTTATCTTTGTAGTGTTCCAGAATCTGACGCACATGCGGCGAACCGGCTTCCTCTTCACCTTCAAAGAAGAATTTGAGGTTGGAGGTCAAAGCAATACTCGATTGCTTAAGGGCATCAAGCGTATGAAGGATGGCAGGGAATGGCGCCTTGTCGTCGGAGGCTGACCTCCCGTAAATCCGCCAGTCGGGATTCACCTCTTCGTTGCTTTCACTCAATGAAACAGGCTTACCGCCTTCCTGCATAGAACCGGAGTAAATAGTTGGTTCCCAGGGGTTATGAGTCCAATTTTTTGGATCTGCCGGTTGACCGTCGTAATGCACATAAATGATCAGCGTTCGTTCAGCACCGGGGGTTTTGAGTTCGCCATAAACCACCGGCGGCACATCAGGCTTGTCCGGCAACGTCAATAACTCCATCCGGGCTCCGCGTTTTTCGAATTCCTTTACAAGGTAGTTGGCGTTACGTTTAATGTTAGGCAGGTCGGATGCCACATTCGGTATCTTCAAAAAGGTGAGATACTCATTAAGTATATCGTATTCATGTTGTATTCGATACTCCCTGACCTTTTCAACGGTACTTGTCTGGGCAAATGCACCTGTTGAACTAAGCACCAATACGACAATTAATATAGGTGCCAATAGTAAATTCTGAATTCTAGTAACCATAGAAGAAACCCTTAATTTTATCGTTATCCGGGAGTTGATTAACCTTTGATTCCCCATTCAAGAATTGAATAATTTTTTCATACCCCTCTTTCAGGCTCTCGTAATCACCCTGATCGGCATAGATGGAAAAAGAGTAGATTCGCTCCCTGCCCCGATATACAGCAACCCTGTAATTTTCAGTAATATCTCGATCCAGAAAGAGGTCCAAATCGCTGTAATTTAATGTATGTATGCGCTGACCAAGTGGGATATCTTCTGCTAACTCTTTCTTCTTAATCTGTTCAATAACCCCCGAAATGTTGACTTCCTCCTTTCCCGGCTCGTTATCGGTTGAAAATAAGTATTTTAATTTCTTGAGCATTACAAATTTGAACAGGTAGCATTTTTAAATCCAATTCTGCAGGTATTTAAATGTGATGCTTTACTCTGTTGTAAGAGAAAGAATATACCCGCATATACCCGACGATACGTTAAGAAAAATCCAGCAGAAATTCGTATCCCGGGCAGAGGATTTGTAAATGACAAGCCAGTCAGCTCTCCATGTCTACTTTTTGATCTTCATAGGGATTCTCCTCGACAACGGTCCCGTCTTTTAAATTAATGATTCTATTGCCGTAACCGGCCATTTTCTCGGAATGGGTCACCTGTATAATCGTAACACCCTCCTCTTCATTGAGCTTGGTAAACAGCTCCATAATCTCTTCACTCTGTTCAGAATGCAGGTTCCCGGTAGGTTCGTCTGCCAGTATCAATTTTGGATTACCGATGAGGGCACGCGCCACACCGACCACCTGCTGCTGTCCGCCTGAAAGTTGCGGAGGAAACAGATCTTTCTTCGCCACGATATTAAAACGGTCTAGCATATCAGCCACCATCGCCTTACGCTGCTTTCCCCTAACCTTACGGTACAGCAAGGGCATTTCGATGTTCTCGTACACCGTCAGTTCATCGATAAGGTGGTAAGCCTGAAAAACGAAGCCTATGTGGGATTTGTGGTAATCCGATTTCCTTTTTTCACTAAGACTGTGAACAGCCTCATCGTAAAAGTAGTACTCTCCTTCCGATGGATCATCCAGAAAACCGAGTATATTAAGAAGGGTCGATTTACCGGCACCGCTTGGACCCATCACCGTAATAAACTCACCCTCTTCTATATCCAGATTAATATCCTTGAGTATAAAGGTACGTTGAAAACGCTTGTCTATGTATTTATCAATATTTCTAAGTTTAATCATCCGTGTAAGCTTTAAGCTGTCAGTTTTCAGCTGTTGGTATTTTTCTAACCGCAACGAACATCCGACCGGCTTTATTCATATTTAATTTATAAATCTCAAATCTAAATTCTCACCTCGCACCTCTCATGACTCATGACTCATGACTAAAAATTTACTCACTCCGCAAACTATCAACCGGATCAAGTGTTGCTGCCCTCAGTGCCTGATAGCTTACCGTAGCTACAGCTATGAGCAGGGTAATTCCTCCCGCCATTAGAAAAACATACCAACCAATATCAATACGGTAGGCAAAGTTCTGCAGCCATTCACCCATGGCGTACCAGGCCAGTGGCACGGAAATCAGGAAGCCGGCAAGAACCAGTATAACAAAATCCTTTGAAAGCAAGGCCATTACCTGGGCCGAGGTTGCACCGAGCACTTTTCGTATGCCAATTTCGCGATTCCGTTCTTCAACCAGGTATGAGGCAAGTCCGACCAGCCCAAGACACGCTACAAAAATCGCCAGGATTGCGAAACTGTTGAATATGTAACCGGCTCTGGTTTCCTGTTGGTACAGAGCATTGTATTCCTGATCAAGAAACTCATAGGTGAAAGGATATTGGGGGAAAAGATTACTCCATACCGCCTCAGTATCTTCCAAAACATTTCTGACGTCAGCACTCCGGAAACTTATCAGAAGTTTATTAAAACTGCCTCTCGGGAATATAAACAGTGGCTCAATCGGCCTGTGAAGGGAGGAAAAATGGAAGTCACGAACCACACCCACAATGTTGCCGCTGCCTCCACCAATTGAGGCTCTTTTCCCAACCAGCTCTTCAGGATCCATTCCAAAATGACGGGCGGTAGCCTCATTAACCAACATAGCATACTCCCTGTCTTCCTGAAGGTTTGCCCTTGTAAAGTCTCCCTCCGTAAAAG
Organism: Halalkalibaculum roseum; assembly: GCF_011059145.1. Taxonomy (NCBI): domain Bacteria; kingdom Pseudomonadati; phylum Balneolota; class Balneolia; order Balneolales; family Balneolaceae; genus Halalkalibaculum; species Halalkalibaculum roseum. Next base: position 385,482 of record NZ_JAALLT010000004.1, read on the forward strand.
CACGTCCTTCTACAAGCTCAATATTCAATGCATCGGTAAAGCCCGGTGTAACCCTTAATGCGTTGATGATGAAATTCGGGCCTTCTTCCACACCCTCAATATCCGGTCCGTAGCCTGCGCGAATACTCGTCGGTGTTTCGGATGACATGGCCACGCCCTTAATCTCCGAAACCTGCATCAACTCGTTCTGCAACGTGTTAAAGCGGTTTTCAACATCACTGTAAGCTGTCAGCACCAGTACATTATCCTGTTTGTAACCCAGCTCCTTCTCCTGGATGAAATCAATCTGACGGTAAATCACCAGGGTGCAGATGATCATAAAAATGGATGCTGCAAATTGAAATACTACCAGGAATTTTCGAAGCTTTGAACTCCCGCTGCTTATTTTTTTCCCTTTTAAAACTTCTGAAGGATTAAAAGATGAAAGCATGAGTGCCGGATAACTTCCGGCTACCAAAGTTACTAGGAGACCGGTTGCTGCCAATACTAACCAGAATTCATACGAGGCATAGTCAATATAGATAGATTGACCAGTCAGACTGTTAAACCATGGGAGGAACAGTTCCATCATCAATAGAGAAAGGGCAATAGCCAGCATGGTTAAAAAAGCGGACTCCCCGTAAAACTGTCCGATAAGCTGTCTCTTCTCGGAGCCTAGAACTTTTCGAATTCCAACTTCCCGTGACCTTCGCGCCGACCGTGCCGTAGCAAGGTTCATATAGTTGATACAAGCAATGATCAAAATGATGATGGCAATAGCTGTGGCAGCTAACACGTAACGAATATCACTCTGGGGTGCGATTTCCCCCTCGACATCCGAATAAAGATGGATATCTGTAAGCGGTTGGAAAAGTAAGTCCAAAGAAGCTGCGAACTCATTCTCCGGGAAATTTTCCGTGATAAAAGCATCTACTTTTTGCTTTAAACCGGATGCACCGCCCTGATTATCCAGCACCAGGTAGGTATAAAAATTGGCAGAGCGCCAGGTATCATCACTGAGTTCACTCCAACCGCTTCTTGTTATCAGCGACGCAAAAAAATCATATCGAAAGTGACTGTTACCCGGTATGTTTTCCATTACCCCCGTCACTTCAAATACACGATTGTTAACCTCCAGACTTTTTCCGATCGCGTTATGATTATCGAAATACTTCAATGCCATCTCCCTGCTGATCACAATGGTATTCGGCTTGGCCAGTGCGGTGTTGGAATTGCCTGACAACAATTCAAAGTCGAACACCCGGAAAAGGGTAGAGTCTGCGTATGCAAACTTACGTTCTTCAAAAACTTTGTTATCATTGCGTATGACAAGCGGCTGGAACCTGCCTACATCATAAATGCGTACCCCTGTTTCCACTTCCGGATACAGGTTTTCAAGGGTAGGCAAGATCATTGAAGGGGTTAAAGCAATATGAGCCTGTGGATGGTCCATAGTAACCCTATAGATACGGTCGGATTTTGAGTGATACTGATCATAAGACAGCTCATAGGAAACGTACCTGAAGATCAGCATACAAACCGCAATACCAACCGCAAGTCCCAGGATATTGATTAGTGAATATCCCTTGTATTTTCTAAGATTTCGAAGTGCAATTTTTATGTAATTTTTTATCATAACATTCTGCTTTATTCCAAAGAGTTTCCTTCGGGACGGCTGTCAGGTTTCACTTACATTGACCGGAACAGACGACTGACGACCGTTTGCGTAATCACCCGACACCATTGCCCTATTAATCATCCCACGTTTCACTTTTAAAAATCCAAATTTATGCAAAGAGCAATTCTATATTCTGACTCCTGAGTTCAAAATTTCGAATACTGATTACTGACACACTGTTCACTGTAACCCGTAATCATTCACTTCTTAAACTATTAACAGGATTCGTTAGGGCCGCTTTCAGGGATTGATAGCTGATTGTAAGCCATGCCACAAGCAGAGCGACAACCCCCGCCATCACAAAAGTCCATATTGACATCTCAATATGATAGGCGAAATCACTCAACCAGCGATCCATTCCAATCCAGGCTACCGGTACCGCAATGATGAATGCGGTAATAACCAAAAGGGTGAACTTCTTTGAAAGCAACAATACAATTTGTGAAATTTTCGCACCCAGCACTTTGCGTATTCCAATCTCTTTGACTCGCTGCTGCGCCGTAAAAGAGGCCAGACCGAATAAACCAAGGGCTGCGATAATTATGGCAAGCAGGGAGAAATATCCGAAAATCTCTCCCAAACGCTCTTCATTTGCATATTGCCGGTCAAAATTATCTTCCACGAAAAAGTAATCGAAGGGATAGCCAGGCCTTAAAGTTGCCCACTGCTCTTCGAGGTAGTCAAGGGTCTCGGTTCTCATATCACCTCGTATCTTTATCGCGACATTTCTGATTCGATTATCTGGAATAAGAAATACAATCGGTGCGATAGTCTGGTGTAGGGACTCAAAATTAAAATTATTGGTGACACCGATCACTCGCCCGCTTCGTCCGCCATATCGAAACTCCTTATCTATGGCTTCTTCCGGACTTGACCAGCCAATTGCCCGGACGGCTGACTCATTCAAGATAAAAGATTCTGTAGAATCACTGGCAAGGTTGATATCAAAATTCCTGCCCGCAACAAGATCTATACCAAAGGTCTCCATAAAATTATGACTCACATGAATATCTGCAATCCGGGTATTGATCTCTTGCAGATCCCCATTGACCTCTGCCTGCGTATCCTGGGAATCCAGGAGTCTTCCTGACGGTACCCGGCTGGATACCGAAACATTGATTATTCCGGGATGTCCCAGTAGGCGCTGTCTGATATTTTCGTAATTGGAATTGATATTCTCTCCGGTGGGAAGTACTGCAATATTTTCCTTATCGAATCCAAGATCTTTAGTGCGCATAAATTCCAGCTGATTATACACTACAATCATGCTGGCAATGAGGGCGATTGATATTGTGAATTGAGTTACCACCAGTACCGATCTAAATTGACGATGGCTGCTCCCTACGCTGAAGGTGCCTTTCAGAACGCTAGCCGGCTGAAAACCCGATAGAAAAAAGGCTGGATAACTGCCGGCAATCAATCCTACGAATAACACTACACCTGCCAAGCCGGCCAGCTGCCTCCAATTTTCCGTTAGTTCTAAACCCGCGTTTATGGCCAGGTACTCATTGAAAAAGGGCAGCATCAACTGTACAAAGAAGAGAGCCAGAGCAAGGGCAATGACCGCCAGGATCATTGATTCACCGATGAATTGTCTGATCAGTGAGCCACGATCGGCACCCACAACTTTCCTTAACCCAACCTCCACGGCACGCTGGGAGGACCGGGCAGTGGAAAGATTCATAAAATTAATGCAGGCAATAAGCAGGATGAATAGCGCTATAGCGGTGAATAGGTATACATACTCAATATTCCCATTAGCCTCGATTTCAGAATCCAGGTTGGAATAGAGATGTATATCTGTAAGTGGCCAAAGATTAAGCATTGTAACTTCCGAAGGATCAGTGTCGGGACCACCAAAACTTGTCAAGTGCCGGTTAATAAAGTCCGGTATCTGCGACTGAAGGTTCTCATAGTCATAATCCTCGGGAAGCAACAGGTAGGTAGCAAAATTGTTACTCCCAAAATTATTCATCATCTGTTCCCGGCCTCCGTAAAACTGTATTACCGGTTCCATGGAGGCAAGAAAATCAAATTGAAAATGGGAATTCTCCGGCACATTCTTCACGATACCGTTTACCTGGAAGGGCAGTCTGGTTCCCTGGTACTCAAGCTCCAGCGTTTTTCCAATAGGATCCTCATTACCAAAGTATTTTTTGGCAGTATGTTCAGTAAGCACCAAACCATCCGGGTAGGTTAAGGCTGTTTCCGGATCTCCCTTAAGCATTTCCCAACTGAATACATCAAATACCTCAGCATCGGCAAAAAAGAAGCGATCTTCTACAAAGGACTTGTCTTCATATCTAATCAACGGATTGATCTGCAAGAAGCGAACAGCCTCCTGTATGGTGCCGTTAAAATCCTCTTCCAACATCGGTGCAAACGGTGGAGCTACGTGCCCCAAATGCAAACTCGTTTCTCCATTACTGTTAAACCACTGCCTGGAAACCCTGACAATGCGATCAGAATTTTCATGGTAGGTATCATAACTCAACTCGTACTGAACATAGAGCAGAATTAAAATACTGACACCCATTCCAAGGGCGAGTCCAAAAATATTTATAAAGGAGTACCCCGGATTCTTCCGGATATTACGCAGGGCTATTTTAAAGTAATTTTTCAGCATATCACATACCCGATATTTTCAATAGTAACAGACTCTTAATGACACGTAAAAATGGTAAAATGGTTACAGGGTGAACTTGAAATGTGAGACGATCTACAGCAGACCAATGACAGGCGAGAGATAAAAGCGGCCCTTGATTATCGGTCAATCATTTCTGCCAATTCACATTTCACATTTCACGTTATTCCCTGTTCCAATTCTATCATCTCACATCTGTCTCTCAATTTTCCCTTTCGTCTACTCGCTCCTCAAACTGTTTACCGGGTTCGTTACCGCAGCACTAACGGCTTGAAAACTGACCGTGATCAATGCCACTATCAGTGCAATGAGTCCGGACGTTAAAAATGTTGTGAGTCCCAGTTCTATTCGAAATGCGAAGTTTTGAAGCCAATTTTCCATTACCAGGTAGGCAATGGGGACTGCGATAATAAATGCCCATCCTACAAGCCGGGCAAAATCTTTAGACAGTAGCAGTACAATATTGGGCACGCTGGCTCCAAGCACCTTACGTACGCCAATCTCCTTGGTACGTTGATAGGCCGTATAGGCGGCCAATCCGAAAAGACCGACGCAGGCAATAATAATTGCTAGACTGGAAAATATGGCGAAAATTTTTGCGGATACACGTTCCGACTCATACATTTTTTCTAAATCGTTATCCAAAAAGGTATAGGAAAACGGCCGGTCAGGTATCATGCCGGTCCACAGGGCCTCAATCTGCTCAATGGTCTCATTAAATCCGGCACCTGCAAGGCGTATCGTTAGAAAATTTTCGAACCCAATAGCACTTTCCGAGCTAAGTATAGCTAGCGGTGTTATATCGGTTCTTAGAGATTCAAAATTAAAATTTTCAGTCACTCCGATTACGGTAAAGTTAATCGTAACCTGCTCATCATTGATATTCCTGGTGTTATTGAGCCTCGCACCTACGGGGTTCTCGATGCCAAGAGCACGAACGGCCGATTCATTCAATATTACATGAAGAGAATCGTCTATACCTTCGGCAAAGGACTCACCCGCCAGTAGTTTAATACCCATTGTTTCAATAAAATGGTCATCAACCGTCAATCCTTTTGTGGTCAGTATATCCTGATCACCCGGTTGTCTAAACTGAATACCGAAAAAATTATCTCCGGGCATGGTACCGGTGGCACCCACGCTTCGGACCGCTGCAAGATTTTTAACCTGCTGCTTGAAAGATTCCGGCTGCTGAAGATTATTAAAATTTTCTACCACCATTACGTTTTCCTTATCAAAACCAAGCCTCTTATCTCTTATATAATCCATTTGACTATTTACCACCAGGGTACCTGAGATAAGTATGATAGATATGGCGAATTGAAAGATAACCAAGCCGTTTCGCAGCCACCGACCCTTGCTGTTCGACTGAAACTTACCCTTCATTACCTCAACGGGTTTCATCGAAGAGATATAAAAGGCTGGGTATATTCCGGCCAGTAAACCAACTACAATTGCGAATAGTAGCAGGGAGGGTCCGATCATAGCACTTCCAAGAAAGTCAATTACCAACTCCTTGCCAGCCAGAATATTAAAAGCGGGAAGGATGATCTGTATCACTCCTACCGCCATTACGAGGCTGATGAGACTGATAAAAACCGATTCAGCCAAAAATTGCCGAATTAATTGACTGCGATCCGAACCCATGACTTTTCGTACTCCTACTTCTCTGGCACGTTCTGCCGACCGTGCTGTTGCCAGATTCACAAAGTTTATACAGGCAATAACTAAGATTAGTATAGCTATGGAGATAAATATATATACATAGACTATACTCCCATTCGGCTTGATTTCACTTTGCAGGTTCGAATGAAGATAGATATCTGTAATAGGCTGCAGAAAGTAATTATAGCCATTACCTGCAGCTTTGTATTCGCTATAAGAAATACCTAAGTCTCTTTCTATTTGTCCGGATGCATATTTCTCAACTACTTCCGGTATTCTACTTTCCACTTCTTGCGAACTTATACCAGATTTTAGTTTTACATAGGTATAAGATGAAAAACCGGTATAGTTAGGCTGCTGTAAAAACCCCAGGTTGGTGCTTGAACTTAAAAAATCAAAGGTAATGTGTGAATTGTCAGGCACATCCTGCATCACTCCAACTACCGTAGTTTCGTTATCATTAACCTCAATTGTTTTCCCAACCGGATTTTCGTTTCCAAAATATTTTTGAGCCGTAGATTGGGTTAATATCACTGTATTGGGATTCTTCAGAATTGAATGTTTGTCCCCCTGCAGCAACTCAAAATCAAATATTTTGAAGAAATTAGAGTCAGCAAAAAACACATAATTTTCCTCAAAAACTTTATCCTTATATTCGACAATATTGGTAAAGTTAGGAAAACCCAAGAGCCGTGTTGATGCTTCTATACCGGTAATTTCATCTGCAAAAGCTTCGGAAAAGCCACTGGGAATGATGGCATAGTAACTGGTATGATCGGGATAAATCCGCTCCAGGGCTACGCGGTAAATATGTTCTTTTTCGGTATGAAACTCATCGTACGAGAGCTCATCTTGTACATGAAGCAGTATCAATATGCAACAGGCAAGCCCGACCGTAAGACCTAGAACATTTATAATAGTATATGCCCTATTTTTTAAAAGGCTCCTAAATGCGATTTTTAAGTAGTTTTTTATCATTTTTTTATAGTTTTACCTGAGGATTTCCCTTCATAACAGCCACCAGTATTCAGCTGTTATGTCAGTCACTAATTGTCAATGACTTGTTTATTATTAAGGTATGACAAATGACGGAAGTCTAAATTACAGTCATCTTTCATCAGCCTGAGATACCACTTTTCAAATCTTAAATGTTACGTTTAACGTATACATCATTCACTTTTCAAACTCTCTACCGGATTTACCAATGCTGCTTTTATAGAGTGATAGCTAACTGCTACAGTTGCTATAAACAGCGCCGCGATGGCTGACAGAATAAACACCCCTGCTCCGATCTCAATCCGATAGGCAAAATCACTGAGCCAGCTATTCATCACCAGGTACGATAATGGAAATGCCAGAAAAAGAGCCAAAACAACTAGTTTTGTAAAATCAGAGCCCAAAAGTTGGACAATATCCCAGACCGTAGCCCCTAATACTTTGCGAACACCAATCTCTTTCGTACGTCGTTCAGCGGTAAACAGGGACAATCCGAACAGACCCAAACAAGCCAGGAAAATGGCTATCAAAGAAAAACTCAGAATCGCGTTGTTCAGCAACTCCTCCTGGGAATATAATGCGGCAAAAGTATTATCAAGAAAGAAGTAGCCAAAGGATGCTTCCGAAATAACTTCTTTCCAGGTTGTTTCTAAAAAATCTAGGGTGTTACCGACTTCATTGGGATTGATCTTTACCGAAATGTAATCCACTATATCCGGTCGGTTTATCAATACAAATGGCTGAATGGACTCATGCAATGATTGGTAATGAAAATCTTGCACCACACCTACAATTTCCCCCTCCAATCCCATGGATCGGTTGATCATTATCCGACCCAACACTTCATCAGGCTTCAAACCCAGATCTTTAACTGCCTGTTCGTTTAGAATTACCGCATTGGTATCTGCGGGGGAATCAGCTCGAAAGGAACGTCCTGCGATAAAATTCAAATCGTATACTTTCGGATAGTCACCTTCTACAGTGTAGCGTTCCCAGCGGTAATCCTGATCAGATCCCCGAACCTGGAAAGTATTGGTATAGGTAAAAGTGGCAAACATCAGGTGTGAAGATGCCGTTACTGCTTTTACATTACTGTTTTGTAAATAGGCCTGTTTGACGCGATCAAAGTTGGGAATGATAGCATTATCACGGTGGATGGGAATCACCACGACCTGCTCCTCGGCAAAACCCAACTCGCTCTCCTGCATATATTGTAACTGCTGGTAAACTACCATGGTACCTACAATCAGGCTACCGCTTAATGCAAATTGTAGCATAACCAATACTTTACGAAGAGATCCACCCCCGAGATGTCCAGAAAATGTACCATTGAGCACATCTGAAGGGCTGAACTTGGATACAAAAACAGCGGGATAGGCTCCTGCCATAAGTACAAGCATTAATGTAAATCCTGCGAAAATCAACCAAGACTGTGGATCAATCAATATGCTATACACATTTTCTATACCACTGAATTCACTTACCCAAGGTTGAACCACATCTACAATAACCAAGGCCAAAACAACCGCTGATAGTACCAATAAGAAGGATTCTATATAATGCTGAGCCATCAATTGCTGGCGTGTACCACCCAACGTCTTTCTGAGACCGACCTCCTTTACTCGCTTACCGGCCTGAGCCGTAACCAGGTTAATAAAGTTGAAGCACCCTAACAGCAAGATAATCAGACCAACAATAAGTACGGCATACACATTAGCCGAACTACCGTTTATGCCCCATTCTCCTACATCAAGAGCCGAATGCAAGTGTATTTCAGTGATTGGTTGAGCCTTCACCTCATAGGTGGATCCCGGTATTTCAAAGTAGTTATTCAGTTGTCTGGAGGCTTCGGCTAAAACAGGTTCAAGATCAGCTCCCCGTTCAACCAGAATATAAGCGGGGACAAAGAGATTCACCCACTGATCAAAAAACTCCTGTCCTACTCTGCCGCCCGCCCAAAAATCCTCAGCTGCTGTTTTAATGTTACCAATGAAGTCAAAATTTAAATGAGAGTTGGTTGGAAAATCCTTCATTATGGCGGATACATATAAGGGAATATCAGTTTCTCCCTGGAAATATAGCGGCTTTCCTATGGGGTTTTCATTGCCAAAGTACTTTTCAGCCATCGATTGTGAAATGACCACGCTTCGAAATTCATCTAATGGGTCTTCTGCATTTCCTGCTATAATTTCAAAATCAAAAATGTCAAAGAAGGTGTGCTCTGCCCATCCGAAATTATCTTCGTAGAACACTCGATCTTTTTCAGGATTAGTAACAGGCATCGATCGTCTGTATTCCCAAACCCTGGCAAAATTATCAACAGCGGCATAATTCTCCTGCAGGTAGGGAGCCAGTGGTAACGGTACGAATCCGACACTCCTTTCAGTTTCCCGATTCATGCTTTGGGTAGTGAGTCGATATATACGATCTGATTTTTCATGAAAGCGATCGTAACTGAATTCATGCCTGGCATAAAGTCCGATTAATATTACACTGGCAATGGCAACTGACAAGCTTAAGACCGATAAAAAGGTAAAACTTTTATTCTTGGCAAAAGTACGAAATGCGATTTTTACATAATTCTTAAGCATTGCTTTGATACCTGATACCTATTACCTGTTACTGGTCACCCGAAAAACCTGGCGATTAACCAATTACTATTAATTAGTATCAGGTATCCAATAATCGTACCAAGATTGAAGATGACGACTAGGTTGAGGAATGAGCCCTTTTAATCTTCTTTATGTACGGTTTGAAACAGATTGTGTGCGAAAACGAACAGCTTGATGGTGGAACAAGCTGACTGATTTATCCTTCTGACTCCAAAATTCGTAATTCGTAATTTTTAATTATTTCAACTCAAGGCTGGTTCAAGCGTCCACGTTCGAATAGGAAAGGCGAAAAGCGTGAACACTCGTCACTGTTTATCAAAGTCTCCAAATAATTCTTAAATATTTTGTAAATGGCTGCAACCTTAACCTCGAGCTATTTACTATCCCTAAAGCACTCTCTTATAATTAAACTTAGCTTCTCGCTCTTTGTCCTCCTGTTCAATTATCACGTAAATATTCATTTCGTTTTCACTGATTCTCTCAAATGTAAATCCATCAAAAAACATCTTTCCCGGTGTCATCTTAACCAAGGGGAAATCTACCGTTTCGTCCTTCTCCTCCCACCCTTTTAAGTCTTTGTGGAAGTGTTTGAGTCGAAGCATCAATGTGCTGTTTTCTTCCGAAAGAGTGACAATCTCATAAAAGCGTACTTTGTTGTTGACCACTAATTTGAATGCACACATCATCGAACCGCCCAGTGGGGGCGTCCATATTTCTTCCACAAATCCTCCGAATGCTTCGCCCTTCCAGTGGCCTTGAACCCAGGCGACATCCTGAAGTGTTGCCCTGGGAGAAGCCACCCTTTCATCGAGTCTCACTGTATTGGAAAACGTTTCCTGACAATAACCCGGATTTACAGACAGGACCAATAACAGAGCAGACAGAAAGAGATGTTTCATAATGGTGTTTATACATTGAAAAATTTAAATAACAGCAAATACAAGTTAGTACATCAAACATGAGGCCATCCAAATACCACCACCTGCAAGGCGATTCGCGAATAAATTCAATTATAACAAAAGTTTTATTTTACCCATTGTTAATTATTATCGACCACTGCAACCTGCCATTCATTCACTCCTCAAACTATCTGCCGGATTCATCAGAGCTGCTTTTACCGACTGCCCGCTTACAGTCAGTAAGGCAATCAGGATGGCCCCCAAACCTGTCAACAGAAAAATATCAACACCGATGTTTGTCCTATAGGTAAAATCATTAAGCCACCTCGTAGCTGCGAAATAGGAGATCGGAATGGAAATCAAAAAGCTGATAACAACTAGTTTCAGAAATTCACCCGAAATTAAGGCCAGCACGTTCGGAACTGTAGCTCCCATCACCTTGCGAATACCGATCTCTTTGGTCCTGCGATTCACACTATGTGCTGAGAGTCCGAAGAGACCCAGGCAGGCAATGAAAAGGGCAATCAGCGAGAAAGCCGTCATCAGGTTCTGTACCCTCTGTTCTGATCGATACATCTGTTCAAACTGTTGGTCCATAAACGAATAATTGAACGGCCTGTCGGGTGCTTTCTCGTTCCACCAGGCTTCCAATTTCTCTATGGCCTCCCTGCTGTTAGAAGCACCTATAGCAAATGCCACATTTCCACTGCTCTTTCCATAAAAGAGTCCCAGGGGCTCGATATTCCGCCGAAGCGACTCATAGTGAAAATCCTTAACCACACCAATGATTCGATATTCCCTAACCTGCGAATTATCAATATTACCGTTATGATCGAACCCATAGCTTACGATTGACTCTCCAACCGGATCTTCGAATTTGAATCGTTTGACAGCTGACTCATTTAGGATGACCGTTTGCTCTTCCGTACCGCGTTCTTCATCAAAATTACGGCCGGCAACCAGTTCCATACCCAACGTTGGAATATAGTCCTCATCCACCGTCCAGGTTTGCATGCTAACCGTATTATTCTGGGTTGGCTCTTCTCCCTTTGGCCAATGGACCAGGTCATTTTTACTATATCCCTGTACTGGGAAAAAGCTTGAAATAGTGGCCGATTTAAATATGGGGTCCTTTAGCATTTCTTCTTTCAAGGCATCCACAGCATAGCTGCTCCCCAGGGTGTAGGCATCCTCAACAATGATAATTTGGTCTTTCGAAAAACCGAGCTCTTTGCTCTGTATGAAGTTCAGCTGTTTATTAATAACCAGCAGACCTACAATGATGACAATTGAAATGCTGAACTGAAATACCACCAATCCTTTTCTCATAAAAATATGTCGCCACTGTTCAGAAAAAACACCTTTCAGCACTCTGGACGGTTTTAAGGAGGATAGCATCACAGCCGGGTAGCTTCCGGCAAACAACCCTGTGATAAGTACGACTGCAAAAAGGCCTGCCATAATCGTGGGTTCATTTAAGTACCCGCTTCTGATATCCGTACCGGAAAGATTGCTGAAATAAGGCAGAGACAACTCCACCAAAAAGAGGGCTACAAACATAGCCAGAATGCTTAATAGGACCGTTTCAGACAAGAACTGAACAGTAAGCTGTGACCTGGCTGAACCCAGCGTTTTTCTGATACCCACCTCACGTGCCCTGACTGAAGATCTTGCTGTCGCCAGGTTCATAAAGTTGATACAAGCCAGCAATAACACGAACACCGCAAGACCTGAAAATATATATACGTATGTGATACTTCCGTTCGGTTCAAATTCACCGGTCAGATCGGAGTAAAGATGTATGCTTGTTAACGGTTGCAAAGCATATTCCGCACTATTCCCTGCTGCCTCGAACTCATCAAGACTGATCCCCATAAAACTCTTGAGTTGCGGTTCGACATATTGCTTTTTTATGGTTTCAAAATTTTCCTCAAATCTTTCTGCATCAACCCCCGGCTTGAGCAGTACATAAGTACGAAAATTATTACTGAACCAGCTGTTATTCTCGGCCTCCTCTGTGGTAGACATGGAAAGCATGAAGTTGAAATGAAAATGTGAAGTGGATGGCATCTCTTCAATAACACCGGTAACCTCAAATTCAAATTCATCCAGGATGATGATACGTTCACCGACGGCATCTAATTTGCCAAAGTACTTTTGAGCGATCTTATCGGTAATGACTACAGTGTTAGGCTTCTCAAGCGCCGTTTCCGGATCCCCGTATTGCATGGGAATGGTAAAGACCCTGAATACACTTGGATCCGCTAATACCAACCCATCTTCCTTGATGTTCATATCACCTCTTTTCACAATACGGCTGCCAATAGGTCGGAAACGGGTCACCGCCTCCACCTCGGGAAAGTCCTGTTTCAGCGTCGGACCCATCGGTGCCGGAGCCGTTGCCAACTCAAGATAATTACCGGAAAAATCAATTTTTGAAACTACCCTGTATATCCGATCTGAATATTCATGATGTTTGTCATACGAAAGTTCGTGTGTCACGTAGATCATAATCAGAATACAGCAAGCCAGACCCACTGCAAGTCCAGATATGTTTATAAAAGCATATCCTTTTTGATTGCGAAGATTTCGAAAGGCGATTTTTAAGTAATTTTTAATCATAACATTCTGCTTTTTAGCTGTCAGGTTTCGGCTCTCGGCAGCTGATAGCTGAAGCCTGATAGTTCATTTCATATATACTGACTGAATAAAGAGGAATGGTAACTACTTTTTCCAGTCATCAGGCTGCGGTTATCGGTCCGCTTTTCATTCCCTTCCCAAGCTCTTCACCGGATTCATCCAAGCCGCCCGCAGTGTCTGGTATGAGATTGTTGCCAGAGCAATGAATAATGCAGTCAGGCCGGCCGCCGGGAATACCCAAATCGGAATGGTTATCCGGTAAACGAATTCCTGCAGCCAGCTTTGTGCCGCATACCAAGCCACAGGTACCGCTAGAATGAATGCAATTCCAATAAGTACGGCAAAATCTTTAGATAACAGCCAGTTTACTTCAAAGGCTGAAGCACCCAACACCTTTCGTATTCCAATCTCTTGGATACGATACTCGATTGCGAACGAAGCCAATGCAAATAGTCCGAGACAGGCTATCAAAACAATTATCATTGAAAATACCATGAACAATTGTCCTCGAATGCGATCCTCCTCATAAAATTGGTCAAAACGGTTCCCCAAAAAAGTATACTCCATTGGATTTTCCGGATCAAAACGACTATTGATTTCCTGAAGTAAAGGAAGAATATTCTGCCAATTGGCGTTGGATGCACGCAAGGTATAATAATCAATGCTATGAATAGGATTGCGATAGGATGCCAGCATCATCGGGCGCATCTCCTCGCGGAAAGATTGGAAGTGAAAGTTTTTGATTACACCCACCACGCGCGGAGAGTAAGGTGTATCCTGCTCATTCAAATCCCCACTCCATACTGTGCTCGGAACATCCAGTACTTGCCCTATAGGATCTTCCAAACCGAGTTGCCTCACAGCCATCTCTGTTAACATAACAGAGTTGGAGTCGGCCACATCGTTTCGGAGAGCTCGGCCTTCAAGCAACTCAATATTATAGGTATCCAGGAAATCCTCATCAACACCGACAAAAATAGCCTGAGATTTTGCATCGCTGCCTCGGTGTTCCAAATTGGCAATTGGGAAATTCTTCCATTCACCGGGCACTCTGGATGAAACCGTTACAGTTTCTATGTCGCTGAGTTTTTCAAATTCCTGTTTGATACTCTCAAACTGCGAACGCAAGGCACCACTATTGATATCTATAACCAGTAAATTATTTAGATTGAAACCCAAATCTTTTTGCTCAACATATTGAAGCTGGTTATAGATTATAATAGTAGTAGATATCATGACGATGGAAATAGCAAACTGGGCTACTACAAGTATTTTCCTCAAGGAAAAAGTATTGACTCCAATTTTAATCTCTTTTTTAAGTGCCGTTGCAGGCTCAACCCGGGATAGAAAAAAGGCAGGATAAATAGCAGAAGAAATGCCAGCTATTAGAACAATAATACCCAAAACCGTATACATTTGAATATTATCAAAGGGCAGAGATAGACTTTTATTGAGATATACATTTAACTGAGGAAGCAACAGTTCAATAGCAAATAGCGCAAGCAGCAAAGAACAGGTGCTGACTAGCAGTGCTTCCCCAACAAACTGGCCAATCAGTTGCCATTTTTGTGCTCCAAGTGTTTTTCGCATCCCTACCTCTCGGGTACGTCGCGAGGCAGCAGCCGTAGACAAATTCATATAATTGAAACAGGCAATGGCCAGCAACAGCACAGCTATGATAATGAACATGTAGGTATATAAGGGGTTCCCTTCCCGTGAATTCATACCTCCCTGAATTTCGCTTGAGTAGAGATGGATATCTGTTAAAGGTTGCAAACTAAAGTTACTCTGGTAGTTGACTTCTTCCCCATAGTTTTCAGTTACCAGGGAAGTCAACTTTCCCTCAAATGCTTTTTTGTCAAAGTCGGGGCGCATCTTTAGATAGGTTACAAAAGAATTTGAAGTCCAATTTGAGCTGACCCACTCCTTCCACTGCCCGATTTCCCGCTCCCAGGTAGGAACAGCGTGAATGGTATTAATAGTTAAATGGGAATTGTCCGGAAAATCTTCAATAACTGCGGAAACGGTCGCCTGAAATACATTGGTATATAGATTTTCACCAACTACATCCGTTCTGCCAAAATATTTTTTCGCCGTAGATTCGGTAATAACAATATTGTCCGGACGGCTGAGCGCCTCAGTAGGATTGCCGTATAAAGCCTTATAATCAAAAAATTGGAAGAAATTGGAATCAGCTATCCAGATGCGTTCGTAATCCCTGTTTTGTGGCTCGTTACCTACGGTCAGCCTGCCAATTTCGATCAGCCGAAGATAGGTTTCTGCCTCCGGGAATTGTGCAACAGCTTCCGGTCCTACCAGCGGAGCGACTGTTGCCACTTTTCTAGTTTCGCCGTCCACTTCTTCAATTTTTTGAATAATCCTATAGGTTCGTGCAGCATCCTCGTGAAATGTATCAAAACGCAATTCATCTATGACATAAAGGGCAAGAAGAATGGAACAGAAGAAGCCCAGCGTCAATCCTGTAATATTGACAAATGAAAATATTTTATTCTTGTGTAGATAACGCCAGGCAATTTTAAGGTAATTCTTAATCATGACTTTAAATGTTCAACTTCCACTTTTCAAGTTTGACGTTCCATATTTAACCTTTCACGTACACCTACTCACTTCTCAAACTATCCACGGGATTAAGCATTGCAGCTTTTATAGAATGATAGCTTACACTCATTAACGCAATCAGCAGAGCTGTAAGGGCAGAATACACGAATACTCCGGCCCCAATTTCTATGTGATAGGCAAAGTCAGAAAGCCATTGCTCCATGATATACCACGATACCGGAGCTGCCAGTGCCAGCGATACAGCAATCAGCTTCACGACGTCTTTGTTCAACAACAGAATAATCTGATCAATACCGGCTCCAAGCACTTTGCGAATGCCTATCTCCTTCGTTTTATTTAAGGCTGTTAAACCTGCTAGTCCGAAAAGCCCGAGACATGAGATCAGAATAGCCAGTGCCGTAGAAGCAGCCATAATATTCAACCATCTTTGGTAGTCTTCATACTGCTGGGAAAGCGCTTCATCCAGAAACCAATAATTGAATGGAGTAAAGGGTGCTACCCTATTCCAGGCACTTTCGAGCTTGGGCAAGGTTTCAGCAACCATACCCTCTCCGATTTTGACCGCTACCGCGTTTATACCCCCCTGGTCCGGATCCATATGAAATAGCATCGGTTCAATTTCCGATTCCATGGATAGAAAGTGGAAATCTTTCACTACGCCTATAACTGTGGACGGATTCTCTTCTCCCTTCCAGGGCAGGTTTTGTCCGATAGGGTTTTCCCATCCCATAGATTCTACCAGAGACTCATTCACGATGATGGAACCGGTAACATCAGAGGGTCGACTTTCAGAGAAATTTCGGCCCGCAACGAGTTCAATACCGAGTGTATTAATCAGATCTTCATCCACATAATAAATGTGAGAGCGTTTCTCCTCACCATTAACACCGAAAGCGTAAATATTCGACCCCTGGGTTATGGCAGGTGCCATTCCGCTCACGTATCTCACACTCGGCACTTCACTCAAAACAGTTCGATAACGCTCCATCAACCGGGTGCCCTTTTCGTTCCAGCCCGTATGAGTAGGTATGAACACAACCTGCTCTTCATTGTAGCCAAGTTCCTTGCCGCTTACATATTCCATTTGTCGGAACATCACAAGAGAACTGATGATGAGAAAAATAGAAAGGCTGTACTGTATAACGAGCAATGCCTTCGATAGCCTTGGCTTGAAAGCATAGGCCTTGAGCCCTTTCAACACTTTTACAGGTTGAAAACCTGAAAGGATCAACGCGGGGTAACTGCCCGCGAGGATGCCCGATAACAGTGTTATTCCAAACAGAACTGCCAGGAAGCCTGCATCACCGGTATAACTGATCGACAGTGTTTTACCGGCAATATTATTGAATAGGGGCAACGCCAGCTCGGCCAGGCAGACTCCGGCTACCAGGGCCAGCAGGCTGAGCAACTGAGTCTCTCCCCAAAACTGAAGCGCTATTTGGCCGCGCCGTGCGCCGGAGGCTTTTCGAATGCCCACCTCTTTCGCCCTACCTGAAGATCGGGCCAGCGCCAGAGTAATATAGTTGATACATGCAATAACAAGTATCAATATTGCTATGGCACCCAAAATATAGGAGTACAATGAATTACTGACTTTGTGCCAATGTGCCGAAGCATCAAGATGAATGCCGCTTAAAGGGGTCACATCAAACTCAGCTACGGTAGCATCTTCAGGCATGCCCAACCGGTCCCTGGCCGCTTGCCGGCTTTCAGAGTATCGCTCTTCAGCAAAATCTCTAAGTTTGTCTACAAATTGATCGGCTGACGCTCCGGGATAGAGACTTACAAAAAGTGGTGTATTAAAACTGTTCCAACGATCAATATTAAATTCATAATAGGGCTTGTTCTCAGTGCGCATTACCATAGAAAAGGTGATGCTGGAATTTTCGGGAGGCTCTTCAGCAATAGCAGAAACCGTGTAGACTTTTTCCTCACCCTGGATAGTAACGATAAGTGTTTTACCGACAGGATTATCTTCTTTGAAATATTTCCTGGCCGTATTCAGAGTTAATACAACCTTCCCCGGATCATTCAATGCATCCTCTGCTGTTCCTTCGAGGAGAGGAAATGAAAACATCTTAAAAAATGCAGAATCAGCCATCAGTACTTCCTGTTGAAAGGAACGGTCTTCATGACGTGCAAGGAAAGTATTTTCATCTACTCTCGAGAAATGTTCTATTTCCGGAAATAACTCAGCAATTGTTGGACCCAATGGCAGAGGCAACCAGGGTAACTTACTCACCCCATCAGGAAGTGAGGTATCGTAGAATGGGGTAGGTTCAATATCCGATTTCAGCTTTTCATAACGCAGCTCTTCGACTCTATATATATTATCCACGTTCTCATGAAACCTGTCGAAAGAGAGCTCATCCTGGATGAACAGAAAAATTATTATACAGCCGGCAATACCTATACTCAGACCTGCAATATTAATCACAGAGTACAGTTTCTGTTTTCTAAGATTCCTCAGGGCTATTTTAAAATAATTTTTAAGCATGGCACTATTCAATTAGCAAAGTGCAATTAACAATTTGGTAACCGATCTTTATTGCTAATTGATAATTACTCATTGTTATTTGTTCATCATTCGCTTCTTAAGCTTTCTACCGGGTTAACAAATATTGCTTTCACCGACTGGTAGCTGACCGTCAGCCAGGCTACAGCCAAGGCAGCCAGACCGGCAAGTGCAAACAAACCAATACCCAGATCTATGCGATAGGCAAAGTCTTGTAACCATTGAGACATGGCATACCAGGCAATCGGAGCCGCGATAATAAAGGCGATAGCCACCAGCTGTGTGAATTCTTTGTTTACCAACAATACTATACTGGAAGCCGAAGCCCCCAATACTTTACGGACCCCTATTTCCTTGGTTCGACGTACCACCATCAGTGAAGCCAAGCCGAAAAGTCCCAGGCAGGCTATTATTATGGCTAAAGTGGCTCCTGTGGTTACAATACGGCTGAGACGTTGCTCCCGGCGATATTGGGTATCCAGTACTTCATCTATGAAGGTGTAATTGAAGGGCGCTTCCGGTGCAACCTGCTGCCAAACCTCCTGAATTGAACTGACCATGCCCTCTAAATTGCCGGAACTGAATTTAAGGGTATATCTCGGGTCAAATGAATTCCTGATATTCAAATTGGATATTCCGCTCAATAGAATTTCTGGATTCTGGGCTAATATCAACGGCTCAATGGGAGTGTGTAAAGACTCATAATGAAAATCTTCAACCACACCTATAATTTCATGATCTATGAAATCCTTACCCGATAGGCGTTGACCAATAGGATTTTCCCAACCGAAATAATCTACCGCTGCCTTATTAACAATTATTGCCCGGCGTGAATCAGAAGGATTATTTTCAGAAAAATTCCGACCCGCTATCAACTTTATTCCCAGTGCCGGAATAAAGTCGGCATCTACAAAGTTAGCATGGAAATCGGTAGACTGCTCTTGATCATTATAAAAGCCCATTCGGAACCAGCCAGCTGTTTGAACAGGCGTAAAGGAAGAGGTACTGATAACCTGTACATCAGGCAGTGAAGAGAGTTCTGTTTCTAAAATCTGCTTCCTGCTGCTTGCCCGCTCCAGAATCTGATTAATAGGAACCTGAGGAGAATTTGTAAAACCGGATTCCAACTGCAGTACCTGGTCCTCCTGATAACCGAGGTTCTTATTCTGCACATACTGAAGTTGCTTATATATAGTTATGGTTCCTATAACCAGTACTATTGAAAAAGAGAACTGGAATACAACCATAAACTGTTGAAATCGACCTTTATCCCCAGAAAGATTCAACCGCCCTTTCAATACCTCTACCGGTCGGAAGCCCGATAAAATCAACGCTGGATAGATACCGGCTATCAGACTGATGAATAGCGATAACAGTAACAGGCTTCCAACGGTCTCAAGATTATAACTGAGCTGCAAAGTAGTCTGTGAAAGATCATTAAAGAATGGCAGCAAAACCTCGGCAAAGGTGATTCCGACCCCCATAGCAAGCAGCGACATCAAAAACGATTCACCCCAAAACTGGTACATCAGATGTTGTCGAACGGCACCGATAGTCTTTCGTATACCCACTTCCTTGGCCCGGGAAGTTGAGCGACTGATGGAGAGAGTCATAAAATTCACACAGGCTATCAGTAACACCAGCATTGCAATTGCTGCTAAAATGTAGGTATAGGCCGGATCGGTGACTACCGCAATACCAGCCGGCAGCTCTGTATTCAAATGAATATCAGTAAGTGGCTGAAGTCCGACGGTATAGTTGGTTTCCTCATACAACTCGGGACCCAGGGCGCCCTCCATCATAGAGGCAAATTTGGCATCCAGCTGTTTAGGGTCTGTCCCTTCTGACAAGGTTAAATAGGTACTTCCAAAAATATTAAACCAGCTTTCCATACCCTGCTGACCAACCAGATCCTCAAGATTCTGGGTGGGTATTAGCACACTGTATCTGATGCTGGAGTTAGATGGCGGATTTTCAATTACAGATGTCACTGTAAAATCACGGTATTCATCACCGGTGCGAATAGAAAGTACCTGTTGTATAGGATCTACATTACCGAAATATCGCTCAGCTGCCTCTTTAGAAATTACAACCGAGGAAGGAGAACTAAATAAGGCCTCTCTGTTTCCATTGATAACCTTGAAATCAAAAATTTTAAAAAAGTCATCATTTACTGCCAAAACCTGCTCCGTCAAAGGGTCCTGTTCTTCGCTGGTTTTAGCCAGGTTGCTGAATTGATACAGGTATGTGAGATGTTCAATTTCCGGGATATTGCTCTTCAAAGTGGGTCCCAAAATAACCGGGGTAGCTGTGTTCATTATCTCCCTGCCGTCGGGGGTAGTTTCATTGACCCAGGCCCGGTAAATACGATCCGACTTTGAGTGAAATGTATCATAACTCCACTCATTGATGACATACATTCCTATGAGCAGACAGCATGCTATCCCTATCGCAAGGCCAAAAATGTTGATGGACGAATACACTTTGTTTTTAAACAGGTTGCGAAAGGCAATTTTAATATAGTTGCGTATCATTAGTATGGGTTATCACTTTTTGGTTATGGTATCATACAGCAACCGACAACCGGTATCTGTTACCTAATAACCAAGTATCCAATAATCGTACCAGCCTTCTCTATCTGCTTCATTAATCTCTAAACGTGATGTTTTCAGCATAGTAATGTGCGATTTGAAACAGATGATGTACGAAATCGAACAGCCAATCTGTATTTATAAATAAAAAAGGCCGGATCAATGACCCGGCCTTTCAGAAATGATGTTAATTGAGATCTTTAAACGTTTTCGTTTTCAGGTATCGGGAAGGATTCCCACACGTTATCACCTGCGCGGTCAATAGGCAGTTGATCCAGTCGATCATAGCGACGCATGTCAATCCACCGGTGTCCTTCGAAGAAAAGTTCATAACGTCGTTGACGTAGCATCTCGTCAATTACGGCATCCTGTCCGCCTAAACCGCGATCGAAATCAGACAGTCCGGCAGCATCACGAATTACGTTGATGTCGTCCTCGGCGTCATCCAGATCACCTGCATTGTTCCGCTGTGCAAGGGCTTCCGCGCGCAACAGAATTAATTCTGCATTTCGGATCATTGGGAAAGGAGCAGTCTGCGACTGGTAGACAAACAGACCGTAGTTGCTGCTTAGTCCATCTAATGAAGCTTCTTCATCGCGAAGAACCACCTTATTGTCAACCCGTTCGTCACCTGCTTCAGCGTCAGCCACCCATGATGGATGTGCAACCCAACTGTCGCCGGAACCTGCATTGGGATCTGCAAATACCGGATTGAGCTGATCATTAGTGGCGGTGGAATAGACGTGGTAAACCCCCAGCCCAAGATCTGCTGTTTCATCAATGAATGAATCATCCAGGGCTGATAATACAGTATCAAAATTCCCGCGATAGGCTGCAACCCTGGCTCTCAAAGCCCGATTGAACTGAAGGAATCCGGGCGGTGTATCAAAACCGGCAAATCCACTGGATAGTGAAAAGCTAAATGCAGCGCCCGCATTTTGCAAATCCGTGGCTGCATCATCCAGCAAGGCAGCAATTTCTGCATAGGCATCATCCTTGCTTAATACTGCGCCGGTTTGCTGTAAGTCCGTCTCGTTTTGCAGTCTGATACCGTTTTCATTCTGCATCGTCAATGCCATCAGGTATTGATACCCTTTGATGGTATTCGCGAA
Source organism: Halalkalibaculum roseum (assembly GCF_011059145.1). NCBI lineage: Bacteria > Pseudomonadati > Balneolota > Balneolia > Balneolales > Balneolaceae > Halalkalibaculum > Halalkalibaculum roseum. Next base: position 407,393 of record NZ_JAALLT010000004.1, read on the forward strand.
CCCGTAAACGCCATTCTTTTCCGCATCGGAAAGGGCATCACCCTGAATGGTGTTTACCGACTGAATAAGAATATTGGCGTTTCGAATATTGGTATAAAATGCCGCCCATGGACGGGTAGTATAGAAAGATCCGGCATCGAGCTCGGAATTACCCTTACCCAGAAGATCACCTGTGTTACGAGGCTCCGCAGCCAGGAAACGGTACATTTCACGTCCTATCATACCGGTATTGATATGATAGATGCGAAGATCGGTTCTAAGACCCGACTCCGTACCGGTTACGAGCGTGTTTACCTCAGACCGCGTCGGATTGTTGATCACGGTGCCTAACTCAGTGTTGTTGGGATCGGGACGATCCTGAATCTTGAAGATATCACATCCCGAAACGAACACAACAAGCACAATGAGCAGTGCTGTATGTTTTAGATAGATGTTTTTGGAAAAATTCATAATCAATTACCTGTATGGATTAAAAGTCGATATTGAAATGGAAATAATACTGTTTGGATGAAGGATAGGGTGCAACCTCAATATTTTGCGCTATAGGCTGATTGCCGAAGTTAGAAACTTCAGGATCGTAACTCCTGTAAGGCGAAATGGTAAAGAGATTGGTTGCAGAAACACCAAACCGTATTCCTCTGATGCTTTCACTCAGAGCTGAGGTAAATGAAACAGGAACATTGTAATAAAGGCCTATTTCTCTCATTCTCAGGTAAGAAGCATCCTGTACAAACTGATCCGTACTTATTCCAAGCAGACTTAACCGCTTAACCCCATTGGGTGTGTCATCTGTGATACCTGCAGCCTGGTTCTGATAATCGGCAAATGTCAGATCCGTATCATCATAATCAGGAGTGGTACCGTTCAGATCATAAAGCAGTTCCGTCAGGTTGATCGTATCTCCACCCTTCTTCCAGTGAAGCAGGAAGGAGAAATCAACATTTTTAAAGATGTTGAACTGGTTGGAAAAAGAGAGCTGGAAGTCAGGCTCGCCGTCCCCCAGTTTTTTGGTAATTATACTGGGATTTCCACTGCCATCGGTAACCAAGTTTCCATTTCCATCGACCTCCGGATCCAGTCCGACAATCTGAGTGGCAGATTTGCCCTCTTCAATCCGGTAGACACCCAAGGAGGTACCGAATCCGCCCACATCAAAAGCGGGTACCGGAAGGTTTGTGACTTTAGATACATTTTTCCAGAAGTTTAGCGTAGAGCTCCATCGCAGATCACTGGAATTGACAGGTATCATATCCAGACCGATCTCAATACCACGATTGCGCATCTCACCGGCGTTGAAGCTTTCAAAACTGAAGCCGGTAGAGGGTTCCAGCTCTCGCTGCAGCAACATGTCTTCAATCGACTTCTGATAGACCGTAAAGCTGAGAGAAGCTAATCCGTCAGCCAGACTCAAATCAAAGCCACCCTCAATTTCGGTCTGCCGCTCAGGCTTGATGTCTTCCACACCACGAGTATTCGTGACCAGAATTCCGCCGAATCCACCGATATTGGATGGAGCCAGTGATGTAAACTTGGACCCAAAGGTAGACAGGTTACCGGTTTGTCCGAAAGCTACACGGAATTTGAGATTATCTACCAGATCGTTTTCCCAGAAATCCATATTGGTAAGGTTCCAGGCAAACGAAGCCTTTGGGTAAAGATAGATCTTGTCAACATCTCCATTTCGGTCTGACTTATCCCCTCGCAAACCTACCGTAGCAATGTAGGTATCACTGAGATTCAGCTCTTCCTGTAAAAAGAAACCTCGGTCGCGTTGAAATACCCGGGTCTGGTTTACATTTACGGATACGGCCTGGTCAACGTTAGTCTGCGTACCTAAAACGCCGTTCGAAACATTCAGTACCGAATTTTGGTCATTATTGAATGAGGTGTAACCCAACTGTGAAACCAGTGTAAATCCGCTTCGCGGCATGTAGGTGTGAACCAGCAGTGCCGAAGTATTGGTGTTCAGGTTGTCGGTACTGGTTTCAATAAGAGTTCCCGGGGCCCCGCTGGCCTGTTCAAACTGCAGGTCACTGGGAAATACCAGCTTGTTTTTCTGACTGAAAAAGTCCACACCGCCGGTAAATTGAAATTTCAGCAGATTTTCTGCCTGTTGCAAGATGTTATAATCGAGCTGTACGGAAGTAAGCACCCGGTTTACACCCTCATTATTTGAGAACAGATCCCGTGTCTGGAGCTGGTTTGCAGCGTTAAAAGGGTGAGAGGGATAGATCCCGTTTTCATCCGGACGCAGATCGATGAAGCTGGGCGTAGCAACCATGGATACCCCGAAAGTGGTACCGGTATTGTCATTGTTGGTCAGCCCGCGACGTGATTCCGAGTGAATGTAGTTGGAAGAGACGGAAACCTTCAGTTTCTCAGTGAACCTATGATCCACATTCGCCCTGATAGACTGTCGCTCATAACCGGTAGTTTTTATGATGCCTTCATCATCCTGTAGTGTACCGCTTACATAAAAGCTGGTGCTCTCATTACCGAAACTGCTGCTGAGCTGCGTTTTCGAAAGCAAGCCTTCATTTCCGTACATCAGCTCTTCATAATCCAAAAAGCCTCGTCCTGAACTTTGCGCTTCATTGAATAGTGCCAGTCCGGTGCTGCCGAAAGCGGCTTCGGCTGTGGTGGCCGTAAACTCCCTCTGGCCCAGTTTCTTTTGAATGGTTGTGATACCGATAGACTGCGAGGCACTAAATTGGGCCTTGCCCGCACTACCCCGTTTGGTTTTGATGATTACCACACCGCTGGAGGCACGCTGACCGTAAATAGCGGCAGCTGAAGCCCCTTTCAAAATCTCTATACTTTCAATTTCACTGGGATTCAGATCGGCAATACGGTTAACCGGATTGTCCTGGTTTGAAGAACTACCCCCGGCTGCCGCTGCGGTAACCGCGTTGGATCCGTTTGCGATAGCATCGTTATTCATGTAGATCCCGTCAACAATATACAGCGGTTCGGAAGAACCGTTGATCGTGGTGACACCCCTAAGTTTAACAGAGATACCTCCGCCCGGGGCGCCTGAATTGGAACTGATATTGGCACCCGTGACCTTACCGTAAAGATCGGAGCTCAGGGTTTGAGTCGGCGAACTGCCAACCAGTTCATCAGCAGATACCGAAGAAACGGCATTGGCCAAGTTCGATCGCCTGACTGAAGTTGCCAAACCGGTTACAACCACCTCCTCAAGATTGGCTACATCCTGACGAAGTGTGATATTGACCTCATTGTTGGTAGCTGACACCTCAATATTTTTTGAAATGTACCCGATATAGGTGATGCGCAGGGTTGCCGATTGCCCGGGCAATTCCAGCGTGAATTCACCGTCGATGTCAGTCGTTGTTCCACTCTGTGATTCCTGGTGGAAAACATTGACTCCAACCAAGGGATCACCGGTTGTTTCATCTGTTATAGTACCTCTGACTGTAAATTGTGCCATTGCAACCTGTGAGAGAAGCAACAAAACAAACAGCAGAGAATACGACTTGTAGCTGTTGTTCATAATAGTAGGGGTTTAAATGTTGGATTAGGCGTATAAATCATTGATATCTCTATTTGCAATATTCACAGCATATTTAGCGTAAGACTATGATATTCAGATAGATAAGTTCAATTTAACTTAATTTTACAAACTTTCAACTTTTAAGTGTCTACCCGGACTATTGTGATATCTGAAGATATTTTATGCCCTTGAATGCCCGCAGTGCAGTGGGACTATTGAGAAAATAAAGGTCGGCGGCCGAAACGGTTATTACTGTCAGAACTGCCAGAAGAAGTAATAAGCGGCTTTATTTAGATTGTGCTCTTGGCTATTCCACAGAGTGTCACAGAGGAGTTCATAGTTGCACAGAGCAGTTAGCAGGATTTAAGTCAAATTTTTGATGCAATTCTGAATTCTGAATTCTGACTCCTGAGTTCTGAATTCTTAATACTGTTCACTGACACACTGCTAACTGTAAACTGTTCACTGCAATCATTCACTCTTCAAACTCTGCACAGGGTTTGCCCACGCTGCCCTGATCGATTGCCAACTTACCGTCAGCCAGGCGATAAGAATAGCCATGCTACCCGATAGCACAAATATCCACCAGTCAAGACCGGAGCGATAGGCGAAATCAGACAGCCAGCTGTCCATCATCCACCATGAAATCGGTATGGCGATCATGATGGCAAAAAGCACCGGTTTTGTGAAATCCTTGGTTAGCAATAGTACAAGGTTCTGCACACTGGCACCCAATACCTTTCTCACTCCTATCTCTTTTGAACGCTGTTCAGCGGTGAAAGCTGATAGACCGAATAGTCCCAGACAGGAAATTAGAATGGCAAAAATGGAGAAATACTTTGCCAAATCCCCAATTCGCTGCTCGCTTCGGTATAAGGCGGCATACTGCTCATCCATAAATTCATACTCAAACGGGTAGGTAGGATTGAATTTCTTGTAGACATTCTCAATCCCCGCTATAGTGTTCTGAATCTCGCTGTTATTTACACGCACATATGCTCTCCAGGTATATTGCGGTGCCAATCTGAAAAATAGGGGCTCCACCTCCTGCCGTAATGATTGGAAGTTAAAATCCTTTACAAGACCAATAATTTCTGTCTCCTGATCCCAAAGCGTGATGAACTTACCGACAGGGTCATCCATACCCATAACATCAGCTGCTCGCTGGTTGATAATGATCCTGGAAGTATCCGCTCCGAATTCCCTGGAATGAGTACGCCCGGCGGCTAATTCAAAACCAAGGGTCTCCACCAGTCCGTAATCGGCACTTACGTTTTCGAAGAGTACTCGGGTCTCGGGATCCTTGCCTGGCCATTCTAGACCCGAAGTATTGTTATTTCGCCCCATAAAGGTAGCCCCGGCCCTGGAAATGGAAGTAACACCCCGGACATTTGAAATTTCTTGACGGAAAGAATCCCAACTGTTATTCAGATCACCCTCGACGGTAAAATACAATAGGTTGTCTTTGTCATAGCCCAGGTTCTTTGTCTGCGTAAACTGTATCTGCTGGTAAACAACGATGGTGCAGATAATCAGTATCACCGATAAGGTAAACTGAAATATGACAAGCCCTTTCCTCGCAAAGATCTCACCAGTCGATGATTTTATGGCTCCTTTCAGTGTTTTTACCGCTTCAAAAGATGAGAGGTAAAAAGCGGGATAGCTGCCCGCTAGCAAACCGGTAAAGAGGGCTGTGCTCAGGAAGATCAATAAAAGCACAGGCTCGAAATAATTGATATCTATCGCCTTGCTGGTCAGTCCATTAAAGACCGGTAGGAAAGCCTCTACGAGCAGGATGGAAAGCAGCAGTGAGAAAAACGTGATCATCATGGATTCTCCTATAAACTGACCCACCAGCGACCCTTTGGTGGCACCAATTGATTTTCGGATACCCACCTCCTTAGCTCTTCGCCCCGCTTTGGCAGTACTCAGATTCATGAAGTTGATGCAAGCGATGAGAAGAATAAAGACAGCGACGATAGAAAAAAGGTATACATAATCTATGCGCCCGCCGGCAAGCTCTCCCTGCTCGAATTGTCCATACAGGTACAGGTCGGCATAAGGATAGACAAAAAGATCTACATTAGAGTCTTCATTCCTTTCTTTAATGAAATCATTGATCTTGTTATTCAATGCGGCTACGTCAACACCGGCATGGAGCTTCGCGATGGTACGCGGACCATTATTCCCCCACTCGAGAGCCCAATCATTGGTCTTGAGCCAGTCTTCGAAGGGTAGTACGAAATCAAACCGAATGGATGAATTCTCCGGAAGTTTTCGAAACACACCGGTGACGGTGAGGAGCTCTTCGTTGTTCAGAGTGATAGATTCACCTACCGGATTAGACTCCCCGAAATACTTCATGGCCATCTGTTGAGAGATCACAACGGAATTGGGTTTGGTAAGCAGCTGATCACGGTTACCCTGTAAGAGCGGAATCGAAAGGATATGGAAGAGATCAGGACGGGCATAAAGTCCGTTTTCTTTAAGGGATTTATCCCCTTTGGTAAATAGAAAATCCATATTCCAGGTGTAGGTAGCTATATACTGGAATTCAGGCACCTCCTCCTTAAGTGTAGGGGCCAAGATCCCGGGAGTCGATTGCGTGGTAAACTTATCTCCTGAGTAGGTCTGGTGTTCCATGACCTGGTAAATCTGATCGATATCTTCATGGAAGCGGTCATGACCCAGCTCATCAAAAACCCAGAGGAAGATGAGAATACTGCAGGCCATCCCGATGGACAACCCGATAACATTGATTAAGAATGAACTTTTATGCCTTTTGAAACTTCGAAATGCCGTTTTTAAGTAATTTTTGATCATGGATCCATCCCCACCCTTGGTTAATTCGTTCTAGAGTGTAGACGTAAAATTTTTAAAAACGTTGCAGTACAGTTTACAGATATCAGGGATCAGTGAAAACTGCTACACGTGAAATCCTTCCTGCATATTCTCGGTAACTACGTGCCCGTCGAACAGGTGGATGACGCGCCGCGCATAATCGGCATCGTGTGGGGAGTGGGTAACCATCACAATCGTTGTGCCGGCTTCGTTGAGTTCGGCCAATAGTTTCATCACTTCGTCACCGTGATCGGAATCCAGGTTACCGGTGGGCTCATCGGCTAGTATCAGCTTGGCATTGGCGACCACAGCCCGGGCAATAGCCACGCGCTGCTGCTGACCGCCGGAAAGCTGCTGTGGGAAGTGGTTGCGGCGGTGCATCATACTCATGCGCTCCAAAGCCGCTTCGGCCTTTTCCTTGCGTTCGTCGGAGGAGGCACCGAGGTATAGAAGCGGAAGCTCAACGTTTTCAAACACCGTGAGCTCGTCAATCAGATTAAAACTCTGGAAGATGAATCCGATGTTCCCTTTGCGTAGCTGTGCCCGCTCCCGCTCGGAGTTATTGGAAACCTCATGGCCCAGGAAATGGTATTCTCCTTCGGTAGGGTTGTCAAGCAGGCCCATAATATTAAGCAGGGTCGACTTTCCGCATCCCGATGGACCCATGATGGCACAGAACTCACCTTCATTGATTTCAAGGTTCACATTATTGAGAGCGGTCGTTTCTACCTCTTCCGTGGTGTATATCTTCTTAAGGTTCTTTGTTTTAATCATGATGCGTTGTGTTGGTTGATGGTCAAATTTGAATACCACTTAGGCACTCAATACACTTAGTTTATCAGTGCCTGAGTGGTTAAAATTATTCTAGATTTAAAACCTCATTATCGCCGAAGGTATCGTAGCTGGAGGTGATGACTCTATCTCCAGGCTCTAGGCCGGAAAGTACTTCAAAATACTCCGGATTTTGCCGGCCTAGGCGAATCGATTGTTTCACTGCCCGGTCACCATTTTCAGTGACTTTAAATACCCAGTTACCTCCTGTGGTCTGGTAAAACCCACCGCGCGCCAGCAAGATGGCATTCGACGACTCACCCAGTTCAAGGCGAATTCTCGTTGTTTGTCCGCGGGTCAGTCCCGTTGGCGGTTCATTCACAAATTCCATATCGACCTCAAACTGACCGTTATTTACTACCGGGTAAATCTTGGTGATCACCAGGTCATGCTCAGCCCCGTTAAAGTCAAAGGATCCGCTCAGACCGGTAGAAATTCGCGAGAGGTGATACTCATCAATACCTACCCTGATTTTGTAGCTATCCAGTATATCCACCTGACCGATCCGCTCACCCTGTGAGATGGATTGTCCCTGATTCAATTCGATAGTACTCAGCTGGCCGGAAGTAGGCGCGGTAACCACCAGATTGTCCAATATGCCCTGAACAGCACTCAAGCTTCGGTACATTCGATCTTCCGAATCATTTAGCTGCTGCAGCTGGGTTATGGTCTGCACCGAGTCTTTCTTGTAGGACTCATAAGTTAATTCGTATCGCCTCGTTTGGTATTCAAAATTTTCTTTCGTCTCCTCAAATTCCTGCTGGGATATCAGATTCTTTTCTACCAGCTGCTTTTGGCGTTGAAATTGTGATTCCAGAATATCTCTCTGGGATTTGGCGTTGGCCAGCTGCTCCTGCAGTTGCAACGTATTTTGCTCCAGATTTAATCTCGAATTACGCACATTGTTAATCTGATCATACAGTTGTGCTTCCCGGTTCAACACGTTCAACTGGAGCGCGGAGTTCGAAAGTGTTAAAATGGTATCACCCTGTTCCACCATGGTACCCGACTCGCGGTATACTTCCTGAACAACTCCTCCTTCAATGGCGTCAAGGTAAATCGTCTGAATAGGCTGAACCGTACCTGTCACCTGAATAAACTCCTGAAAGGAATCCTCCTGCACGGTACTGACAGTAAGTTTGGCCCGGTCCACATTCAGGGTGGATCGGACATCCATCAGGAAAAAACTGTAGATAAAAAGGGCTGCAATTGCCAAACCACCCACAATCATTCCAATACGCTTGGCCGTCCATGTTTTTTTCTCTCGTTTCTTATCCATCCCGGCACTGGATAGATCTGCTGCTGCTGAGTTCTGTGACATCTAAATTATATTGCTATTTCTTGCTGGTTATACTTATACATACACTTAGTAATTCAATTTGCGTGCCAAAGTCAAAATAACCCCGACGGCATTCTAATACGCAGTTGATCAAAAAAAGTTGTGCACTGTGATACATGGGGTGTTCGATATCGAACACTTTTACTATCTTGATTACTTATAATGACGGTTTAAGCCCATAAATGCCACAAATTATTTCAGGTACGATAATTGAATACATAGAACACGGATGACACAGATTTGGCTGATTTACACTGCTAGTTATAAAAAACTTCTACAAAAAATTTGCGTAAATCAGCTTAACCCGTTTCATATGTGTTCCTATACTCAAATTTAGACTCCATGACCAAGGAAAAATCCGGACGAGTTTTAGTGGTTGATGACGATACGGATGTGCTTCAGGCAGCCAAGTTATTTCTCAAACAACATGTCGCAAAAGTCGATACTGAGAAGAACCCATCCTCCATCCCTAACCTTTTGAAAAACTACGATTACGACCTGGTTTTGCTCGACATGAATTTCACTGAGGATGTCAGTAGCGGTAAAGAGGGATTTCACTGGCTGAAAACCATACTTGAGATAGATCCATCGCTGGCTGTTGTTCTGATTACTGCCTACGGGGATGTGGAGAAAGCGGTCAAGGCTGTCAAACTGGGCGCCACAGATTTTGTGCTAAAACCATGGCAGAATGAAAAGCTGCTTGCCACAGTGCATTCCGCACTGAACCTCACCGAATCACGAAGGGAAGTAGAAACCCTGAAAACCCGCCAGAAACAGCTGAGCGCAGATATCGACCAGCACTACCAGGATATCATCGGGAAAAGCCCGGCAATGAACAAGGTATTTGAGACCATTGAAAAAGTGGCCAAAACCGACGCCAACATACTCATTACCGGTGAAAATGGAACCGGCAAAGAACTTGTGGCACGGGCTCTGCACCGCAGATCCAACCGGAGCGATGAGGTTTTTATCAGCGTGGACCTCGGTGCCATACCGGAAAACCTTTTTGAGAGCGAACTGTTCGGCCATACACGCGGTGCTTTTACCGATGCTAAGGAATCAAGAGCCGGACGCTTTGAAGTTGCTTCAGGCGGAACACTCTTTCTGGACGAAATCGGGAATCTCCCTCTTCAGCTTCAGCCCAAACTGCTCTCAGCTATAGAAACAAGGAAAGTAACCCGGGTTGGCTCGAATAAACCGGTGGAGGTAGATATTCGACTGATCTGTGCCACAAATGAACCCATACAGGAAATGGTACACAATAATGAGTTCAGACAGGACCTGCTCTATCGTATCAATACCATTGAAATTCACCTGCCGGCGCTGCGTGACCGTACCGTTGACATCCCTTTGCTGGCCAATCACTTTCTGAAGCAGTATTCACGAAAGTATGATAAAGACATTCATAAAATATCCGACCCGGCACTGAACAAGTTACAATCCTACAAATGGCCCGGCAACGTCAGAGAACTTCAGCATGCCGTTGAACGCGCCGTGATTATGACCGACCATTCGGTGCTCCAGCCGGAAGATTTTCTACTGACTTCCCTGCACGGTGAAGACTCCACAATGGTATTCCATGATTATAACCTTGAGGAAGTAGAGAAAACCGTAATCCGCAAAGCCCTCGATAAACATGAGGGCAACATTTCCAAGTCGGCCGATGAACTGGGTCTTACACGCGCATCGCTCTATCGCCGAATGGAAAAATATGATCTATAATAGAAGGCGGATATAATAATCTGTGAGAATCTGCAGTACCTGTGGATTCAGTGTTCCAATAATTTAGATTTTATGATCAAAAATTTTCGATTCGGTGTTATTTGGCGAGTGCTCCTTTTGATGGGCACCCTGGGGCTTTGGCTGTATCTAATCTTCAGCACCGAATACTATGTCAGCATGACCCTCCTTTTTGTCGTCGTCATTCTGGAAGTGATTCAGCTAATCCGCTATGTTGAACGAACAAATGAAAAACTGACCCGTTTTCTAAATTCCATTCGCTATTCTGACTTTTCCAGGGCCTTTCCCGATCACGGTTTAGGATCCTCTTTTGAATCCCTGAACAAGGCATTTACCAGGGTCATCGAGGAGTTCAAAAAGGAGCGCGCCGAAAAACAGGAGCACTTTAGGTATCTGCAAACCGTAGTACAGCATGTAGGTATTGGACTTATATCCTTCAATCATCGTGGAGAAGTTGAGCTTATTAATACGGCAGCAAAACGTCTGTTCCAGATCCCAACGCTGCGAAATATCAAGGCATTGGGTGAAATCAGTGAACCCTTGCTGAATGCAGTTATGGCTTTGAAGAGCGGGAACCGGAACCTTGTACGTGTCATGGTAGATAATGAAACCCTGCAGCTGGCCATATATGCCACGGAGTTCCGCATGCACAATGACCTCTATAAGCTGGTCTCCTTCCAGAACATACATACAGAACTTGAAGAGAAGGAGATGGAGGCCTGGCAAAACCTCACGCAGGTGCTAGCCCATGAAATTATGAACTCCATTACCCCGATCTCATCTCTTTCTGATACTGTTCACATGCTGCTTGAACAGAAATCAGTAGAAAAGAATGATCATTATTCTATTGACAAGGAAGCCATCGGGGACGTGAAAGAGGCACTCCAAACCATCAAGAATCGCAGCCGGGGTCTGATGCGCTTTGTCAATTCCTACCGCGATTTCACTCAGATACCGGAACCGCATTACGAGCACTTTCCAGTAGAAGAACTTCTGATGCGTCTTCGAAATCTGAACAAAGGCGAGGCTGAAGCCCAGGATGTTGATATAACTGTTGACGTAGATCCGGAAACCCTGGAAGTAACTGCCGACCCGCACCTGATCGAGCAGACGCTCATCAATCTGATGAAGAATGCCTTTCGGGCACTTGAGGATGTTAAGAATGCAAAGATCTCACTCAAGGGATTCATGGACAGCGACGGGAAAGTAGTAATTCAAGTTTGCGATAACGGTACCGGGATCTCAAAAGAGAATGTGCAAAAAATCTTTATCCCCTTTTACAGCACCGGCAAACCCACGGATCGCGGGGGTTCGGGTATAGGCTTGAGCCTTTCCAGACAGATCATGCGCATGCATAAGGGCACCCTGACAGTAAAATCAGACGAAGATAAGGGCACTATTTTTACGTTACGCTTCTAAATTACTTTACCACTAAGTGACTAAGTGGTAAAACTTATCTTGCAAATTCCAACAATCAAATTAATACGCGATTCGCGTTTCTCATTTCATATCGTATATTTCGGCAAACAGATTCGAAGAATTGAGATAGACCTATGCCTGAGAAATTATCGCTTTCTATCATTCTTACATTCCACAACCAGCGGGATGTCATCGAATCTTCCTTGTCATCTGTTTTTGAACTTAACAGCATCCCCTTTGAACTGATACTCATTGATGATGCCTCCAACGACGGCAGCAGCGACGCCATCAAATCACTGCTCGATTACTACGACCACGAACGCACTTTTTTCTTTCAGCACGAGGAATCGACGGGCAGGGGAAATTGCCTGAACGAAGCCCTCCAGCAGTGCAACAGCTCCCTGGTCTGGTGCCCAAGCTCCCTGGAACAAGTCGATGAAAGCAGGTTGAAATCCGTGATACAGAGAGCAAAGGATAATCCGAAGTGCAGCTTTTTCATTCAGCAGCTTCAGCTACCCGAAACACCCGATGAATGGCTCTCCTACATAGCCCGACAAACCTGGCATGATGATGCCTCGTTTATCTGGAACCTGGGAGCTATACCATCCGAACAGCTCTTCTTTAATCCTTACCAGCAAAGCCATCACGGACTGGAACTTAGCATGCGCCTTTTCTTGTCGGAATCGGCTAGCTATGAACAGGTAGAAAAATTCAGCACCCTCTCCGGCATGGCCAAACCGGTACCCCTGCCCGGGACGGATAAGAAGGAGATGATATACTCGCTGCTTCGCAACCCGGATTTAAATCGTGAAGTTCGCAGCAAAGCCTTACAACTGTATGGGGACATCCCTGAAAAAGATACTCCAAAGCAAGGAGCCGACTTCCAGAATGAACAGCTTGCCGAAGCTTTCCATATGAAACAAGAAGGCCGGCTTGGCTCCGCATTGGAACTGGTAGAAAGAGTCCTGGCCCAGCAACCGAATCACCCGAGAGCAAAAGAGCTTAAAATACAGATCCTTGAAAAGAAGCGACGATTCGTAGAAGCTTCAGAATTGAAACATGAGCTGATTGCCGAGCAAAACACCAGGCCCGAAAATGCCGATATCAAAACCAGCATCATCATTCCAACTTCGTTGTACGGCAAAGAAGTACTGGAACATTGCCTGATCTCCATTTCAGAACACTGCGATCCAAAAACAACCAAACTCATCGTCATTGATAACGCAAGTCTTGATGATACCCACGACTATCTGGAAGAGCTGGAGCAAAAAGAATTTTTTAGCTGCGAGATCATCACCAATACTAATAATAAGGGATTTGCTGCTTCAGTGAATCAGGGGCTTGATGCAGCCGTCGGGGAATACGCTTGTGTGCTACACAATGATGTGAATCTTAAAAGCGATGCGATATCCGAACTGGAACGACTGATGGACGAACATCCGCGATATGCGATCATCGGTCCCATGACCAACAAAACACTGAACCCTGATCAATCCACCCGTTATCAGGAAGAATATAATGAAGAGCTGGTTCGAGCTGAGTATCTTGACAGTTTTTGCATGATGATCAGGCTCGATACCGACCTGCGGATGGATGAGTCCTACCAGCTTGCCTTTTTTGAAGACATCGATCTGTGTTTTGAAGCACGTAAAAACGGACACAGAGTGGGTATTGCCACGGAAGTTTCTATAGATCATCAATATGGAACCACCACCTTTGGACTGAACCTGGATACGGAAAGTGAACAGTACTGGAAGAATGTTGCTTATTTCAATGAAAAGTGGGGCATTGAAGTATATTCGGAAGAAGAGCTTAAATCAAAAAGCCGGTTTGACCAGCTCCTGGCTATCGACAGGCTGATAAATCCTCTTTTTCCGGAGGAACCTCTAAAAGATTATTTCAGCGAGCTGTTTACCGATGAACTGAAAACAGAGATGATGCAGGCTGAACATGATGCAGATACACTCTGCGAGCTGGTGCATCTAATGATGGTGATGGAGGAGAGAGAACTGATGAGGCGGCTGGAAGATCGCCTGGACAACGTCGATCTGCCCACTTCACTTATCTACCAGCTGGTACGTTTTTACTACTATCGGAATATATTTTCGCGATGTAAGCACTATCTAAGTAAGTTAAAGGCTGAGCAGCAATCACTGCAGTCGGAACTCTACAAACTTCAGATGATGGTGACCGACAAAGAATTTCAGGAAGCCATTCCTAAACTCAAAGAGTTACTGGATAAGGCTCCTACCAATCCTACGCTCTATAAACTGGCAGGAGACATACACCGTTTTGAAGGAAACACGGAAGAAGCGGAGTCTTTCTACAGTATAGCCTCCCAGATCAATCCCTTCGAGTACTCAGAAACAGGCGAGACGGAGTTTAAAATAAAAAGCTGAAGCTAATCAGCCCTGTGGCGTCATAGCTTCGACGGCACTCAGCAGACTCTTCAGATTTTCAACCTTATCTTCTTTTTCCAGACGGGAATAGCTCTGAATAAGGTTACGGATACAACGCGCCAGAATCTCATAGGGCTGAGCGGTATCAAAGTGCTCACTTTTTGGTTCCACTCCGTTTTGCTTCAAAAAGAAGTAGCATTGGTTATAGGTCACCGTTTTTCCTCTATCAAAAGGATCAATCAGTATCTCGTCGAGCTCGCCTTTGTATTTTAGCATGAAATGGATCGGCATGTTAACCCCGTAAAAAGGCAGTTCAAGACGACGCGCAAGAAAGAGTACAATCAATGCCAATGAAATTGGCAGTCCTTGCCGGCGGTCGATGACCCGGTGCAGGTATGAGTTATCAGGATTGTAATAATCAACATTACTGCCCCTGAAACTCAACTCATCGAATACAAAGTCGAGAAGGATGTGCATCTTTTTGCTGTCATCCAGCTGGTATTTCAGGTCATCACTGACCATGCTGGCAAAGCGGTCAAGCTTGCGTTTATATTCTTCCTCTCTCAGAGTAGGATTCTCGAACCTGGCCAGAATAAAGACAGCATCTTCAAGCTGTTTCAAATTTCCGAGTCCATTCTCAAGAACTTCCAAAAAGTCTTCCTGCAGGCTGCCATAGGTTATCCACTGGATGATATCATTGATCAGCTCTCGCTCTTCATCGTCCTTGCTCTGACTCTTTTGCTCATCCAGAAGAGGTACAGCTTGTTCACCAAGCTCGAACAGCCTGTTCCTGACGTTGGTTTTTACATAAGGATCTGGATCCTCAAGTAAATAAATAAGAGATTCTATTTCCGCTTTATTGGACATTACGAACTATGCTATACGTTGTATTTTTGTATCACCGCATTACAACAGCTTTTAACAATGTATCGTGCGAATTAAATTAGAAAATTTATTTTCAAATTCTTCATTAAAGTATTTTTATTAAAAGGCTCTCTAAAACGTATATTACGCCGCACTGCGTACAGGTTAGTAATATTACATCCGATTTGTTGACACATCAGCCGGATTGTTCATCATAAATAAATATGACTATGAAATTGAATGTTACCTCAGAAACAGGAAGACTTAAGGGTGTAATTGTTCACACACCGGGCAATGAAGTATCACTGGTAAATCCCGAACATAAAGACGAGTTACTGTTTGATGACATCATCTTTGAGGAAGATGCCAAACAGGAACATTTGGATATGCTGGATATTTTCAAAACCGCTATGCCTTCGGATGGTCAGATTTATGAAATTACCGACCTGTTTCTTGAAACACTGCAGATGGATGAGGCAAGAAATTATTTCATTGACAGCCTTGTAGACAAACTGCCTGAACTGAATTTATACGTTGTTAAAAAAGAGTTGAAGGACCTGAGTCCGAAAGCCCTTCTGAAATTTGTGATCGAAGGATCCGCATCCTCAGGCAGATTTACCTTGAGTCCTACGCCAAATCTCTTGTTTACCCGCGATCTCGCCGCGATGGTTGGTGAAAATGTGCTTATTTCAAAACCTGCAAAAAAAGCCCGGTACCGGGAAGCGCTGCTCATGGAAGCCCTGGTACGCTTTCATCCTATGTTTGAGGAAACCAACAAACATGTAATCCCTATTGCTGATCAGGCATCTATAGAGGGCGGAGATGTGCTGGTAGCTTCAGAGAAGCTGGTGATTATCGGAATGAGTGAGCGCACTTCATTTAGCGGACTGATGACGGCTTCGAAAGGACTTCTGGAAAGCGGAATTGAAACAGTATTGGCAGTAGACATTCCCAAACAGAGATCTTCGATGCACCTCGATACCATCTTTACCTTTGCCAGTGAAGATGAATGCATCGTGTTCCCTCCTGCTATTACCGAGAGGAAAAACAATATTGTTTCCATGACTTACAATAACGGTTCTATAACAAGCGAGACCCTTCCCTCTCTTAAGTATGCCATGGAAAAATTGATGGAGCGCGAATTTACGTTCATCAAATGCGGAGGAGAAGACAGAACTCGTCAATTTCGTGAGCAATGGACAGACGGTGCAAACGTTTTTGCACTTGCTCCCGGCATTATTGTCGGTTATGAGCGAAACACCGGAACATTCCAAATGCTGGAAGAACATGGATATACCGTTATGAATCAATTTGATTTTATCGATATGTATAAAGACCGTGAATTTGAACCGGGCAAGGAAAAAATTGCTATTTCTTTTCTGGGTCACGAGTTATGCCGGGGAAGGGGCGGTGCTCGTTGTATGACTATGCCCATTGCAAGGACAAACCTATAGATTAAAACACATTGAGCGACATAGATAAAACCACCAAGTGGCCGAAAGAGTATTTTGAAGCATCCGATCAGCCTGACCAGGCCAATCACATAACCGATCGGCCCAAAGAGTTCGATACCAAGACCATCCTGAAGCATCTTGGTCTTTTTATCCTGACCTTTGCTTCTGTGAGCCTTGTTGGGGCGAGTTTTGTCGGATTTTCCGGTTCCCTTTTCCCTGTCGTTATGCCCAATTCCGAAGATCTGCTAAGAGGTGTTCTCTTTGCCACACTGCTGCTCGGTTTTCTGGGCGTACATGAATTCGGGCATTTCTTTGCTGCCCAATATCACAAAATTAAAGTTACACTGCCCTATTTTATCCCCATTCCACTTGGAATCGGCACAATGGGTGCAGTCATACGTATCAAGCAGAAGATAAATGACACAAGAAAGATGTTTGATATTGGGATTGCAGGTCCCCTTGCAGGTTTTGTAGTCTCCCTGGCTGTACTGATTATCGGGTTCTCCACACTTCCTGAACCGGGTTATATCAACCAATTCGCAGGACACGAAGGGGTTAAGGAATATGTAAATGCAAACGGTGTATTTCCCGAAATGCCAACCGAAAGTACCAATGGGAATGTACTGATAGTGGGAGAAACGCTGCTCTATTCATTTTTAGCACAATTTTTTGAAAATGTGCCGCCCATGTGGGAAATGTATCACTATCCCTTTTTATTTGCAGGATGGCTGGGCCTCTTTTTCACAGCACTTAACCTCATGCCTGTCGGACAGCTTGACGGGGGGCATATTTTATACTCCTTGATCGGATTTAAAAAGCACCGGATAGTGGCACGCATTGCTTTCGGAATCCTGACGGTGCTGGCAGGCATTGAATTCATACCTTTTGTTCATCTTTCGCTTGAAAGCTGGGGCTTGAGTCATCCTTCCGGCATCTATAGCTGGTTTATCTGGGCCGGAGTACTCTTCGTGCTTTTCAATAAAGCATTTCATAAGGACTATGAATGGATAGCCCCCTTGCTCCTAATTTCAATGGCCATATCTGCTGCATATCTTTACCTTGTGGAAGGAAGCATCACAACCACGGGGTCTTTGATCTGGGTCGTCTGGTCATTCTTTATCGCTTATTTTGTACGAGTGGAGCATCCGCCGGCATATTATGAACGTCAGCTGAGTCCCACGCGTAAATTTCTTGGATGGCTGAGCATGATCATATTTATACTATGTATTAGTCCCAATCCATTATACTTTATCTGACTTTTCGAGCCTCTCATTCTGTCACAATGGAACATATTTCCGTATATTTTCAACCAAATTTTTAACACTTACTCCTCATATATGAAGTATATCCTATCCCTAAGCCTTATGTTGTTCTTTATTTCCTGCAGTTCCGGTACTCCGGAAAACCTTTCAGAAAGGATCGATCAGCTGATCGCTGAAGACAAATACGAGCAAGCGCTCAATCTCCTTGATGATGCCAATCCCTCGGAGACCGAAGCCGACATCGACCGCCTAAAGGAAAAAACCTACCTGAATTACGGTATTTACCTGGAGTACCGCGGGCCCGAAGGAAGTACCATGCGCAACCGAATGACATCCGCATTGGAGCAGTATATCGCAGTCCTAAAAATCAATCCGGAGAACCAGAAAGCGCGATCTGAAATTGACCAGATTATGAATATCTACAGCACAATGCCGGACAAATCTCCAGGTCAGGATATTGTGAGCCAATTGAACGAACTGGGATTTAATTACTGATGTATGTGAAAGGTGAAAAGGGAGACGGGAGACGGTAAGATGTAGTTCTGAATAAATTGCATCAAGCATTACGTTTCACGTTTCACGTCTCACCTGATACAGTCCTATAAAAAGCTTACCTTTTGTAGGAGCAATACAACTAATGTGTAACCAATTTGTAGATGTCCAACAACCAAAATTCTACACCGACCATTAAGAACCGGAAGGCCCGGCATGAGTATGATGTAGAAGAAACGTATGAAGCAGGCATCGTTTTGAAAGGGACAGAAGCCAAATCACTTCGAAATGGCAAAGCCAGTATTCAGGAAGCTTTTGCCTACCTGAGAGACGGAGAAGTCTGGCTGCGCGACATGTATATCAAACCCTATTCCCACGGTTCCTACGCCAACCATAATGAACGTCGTGAGCGAAAACTGCTGCTAAACAAGAGGGAAATAGCAGAATTGGATAAAGCTGTGACCCAAAAAGGCTACACGCTGGTCCCCCTTAAAGTTTATTTCAAAAAAGGATACGCTAAAATACTGCTTGGCCTGGCCCGCGGTAAAAAGAAATACGACAAACGCGAAGATATCAAAGAGAGAGATACCAAGCGGGAGCTGGAACGTAAGTATAAAGGCACCTACAAAGTGAATATGTAATACCATAGAAAAGGCTTCAGAATTCAGCCTTTTCTACGGTCATTAATACTCATGTTACCTATCATTGGGCTGAAACAGCCAGCGGAAGATTTTGAGGCATCATCGACAGATAGGGTGTTTGAGGTTCAACACCGGGTGCAAGTGCCAGTGGAGAATGTTCACCTTTTGGGCCTAGTGACCTAATATAGGCATACAATGCTCTTGCATCTTCTTCATTAAAGGCGTTGACACTCGGCCATGGCATGGGAGGCATGCCTTTTCTCGTTTTCAGCATATCAAGCCATTGCTGCTCAGAGAGTGTTTGCACCGTCAACCTCAAGTTTGGTGGGTACGTTGTTCCCCAAGGACCCTGCCACCCCAAAGCCGATCCCGTAAGCCAGTTGCTCTCGGGTTTGCCCGAATCCTGCATAAAACCATCCGTATGACAGTCGTTGCAACCGGAGGTCATAATCAAATACCTTCCTTTCTCAACCCTATCTGCCGCAGTTATTACACTATTTTCCGGTTGGTTCTCACCCTTCTTTTTTTCGCATCCTGTCGCTAACAGGAGTACCATCCCCATACACAATATTAGCTTATTCATATTATTAATAAATTAGATTGGCGACATTTTTTCTTTAGAAGATGAAGAAAAGCAACAGACACACCCTCTAAATTGACAGCATTATACGTACTAAGGTTGACAAAGTTTATAGGCTGTTAATAATATTTTACGTGCAAAAGTGGCGTTAAGCTTCTGTGGAAAGAGATAAATCCATGGCCCTCTCCCTATGATTATTTTTAAATCTTCACGGTCTGAACCGATGGTGGCAACAATTTAGAGAAGGGTTTAGTGAACCAGAAAACCGCCGGTGAATGTCCCATTATAGCTACCGGTATCCATGCGAACATTCAGACCGGGATTGACGATCAGCTTTAAGTTGCTGCTGATATCGTAACCCAAACCCATATCCAAACCGGCTGAAAAATAATTGGTGAGGCCTACCGAGGGAGACATGAGATAGGAAAAAGAAGCACGCGGAATAAGGTTGATGTCAGACCGCTGGCTGAAGTCCCTGGAAATGCCGGTACCCAGCGCAAAAAGACTCAGATTCTGATTGGTAGGATTGTGATATTTTCGTTCAAAGGAAGGCATCACTTCAAAATTCAATATATCGCCTTCCGATTGCTTTTTGATGAGAACATTAGCGAGTACGCTAACCGACTGGTAATTGCGGTTATTGAGCGAATTGGAACCATAACTAATTCCAAAGGCGGTTTTGCCGTTTAAGGAATAGTTGAGTCCAACCGAAGCACCATCGAATTGCTGCACCTGGGAAAACTGACCGTAAGTCAACAGCCCCGGTGAATCAGAAAGAAAAATATTCTGCGAATAGCCTGAAATTGTTACGAAAAATGAAAAAGCCAGAAGTATGCTGATTTTTTTACAACTTCTTCTGATATAACCGTCCGTCACCATTATAAAACCCCTTTTAATTCTAATTAGCCACACTCCGCATTCAAATAAATAAATAAATTCTATTGCCAATAAGAATTAGTATTCGTTAATGTAGGGGCATATAGTAAAGGCCGCCCGAGTAGTGCTTCGGGCAGCCTTTATGAATAGTTTGGATGATCTGTAAGCCGAATTCTGTAAGCCACAATAAATGTGGCCGGTAATCATTTATCTGGTCCCGCGGTTACCCACGGGCTCAAGCGTTCCACCCGGCCGTATAGCGACGAGCAGCGCACAGCCTGCGTGAACTTGCACCTTGTGAGGTTTGCCATGCCTCTGATGTCACCACCAGAGCGGTGGGCTCTTACCCCGCCATTTCACCCTTATCCGCCGGCTGGCGGACGGTATATTTTCTGTGGCACTGGCTATCCGGTTTCCCGAATCTTCCCGTTAGGAAGCACAATGCTCGCAGGTGTTCGGACTTTCCTCTCACCTACGCGTAAAGCTTCGGTGAGCAAGTCCCAATTATAGAACTTGCCCGCCGAAGCCTTGGCGCAGGCGGGCGATTACCCGATCATCCACTAATAAAGATAAGGAAAAAGACCAATAGTAACCTACAGGAGGGCTGAAGGGATTTAAAACCCCTTCAGTTTGCAATCATAGAAGAATAGAACCAATCAGGAGAGTTCTTTCTTGGCTTTTTCGAAGAATGAAGGATCTACTACAATTCGACCGCTGTTTTCATCAATGATAATCTTATTCTTGCGGCGAACTTCTACCTGCGTCTGTGGCGGCAGTGCCATACCCAGTGCAGCACCCTTTTCCATAGCTACTACTGCCAGGCCGTTTGAAAGCCCGTTACGTAAACGCTTGTAGCTTCTCAGGTACCGTTCGTCAATCTCTTCCTCAATTTTTTCACGCGTTTTGATGAGCTCTTCTTCTTCGTCCTCGGTTTCCTGAACTACCTTATCCAGGTTTTCTTTTTTCTCTTTATGTAGCTCTTTGACCTCATCAAGATGTTCCTTTGCCTCTTCCTTTTCCGGTTCAATCTCTTCCAGTCTTTTTTCAATTTCTTCTTTCCTGGATTCGGCGTTTTCAATTACCTGCTTCTGAGCTTCGATCTCTTTGGTTAAGGCATCGTATTCACGATTGTTGCGAACCGAGGTCTGCTGATCTTCATATTTTTTCATTTTCTCTTCAGCATCCTTCACCTCGAGCTCCATATTCTTCAGCTCAACTTTCAGGTTCTGCTCTTCTTCCTCGAGTTGATTCAACTTAGCTTCATACCGATTAATATCAGTTTCAATATCCAGAACCTCTTCCGGTAGATCCCCTCGCAGTTGTTTTAGTTGGTCAATTCGGCTGTCGATGTATTGAAGATTGGCTAGTTGTTGAAGTACTTCTTCCATAGATTGCTTTGTAATCGTTTAGTCCTGTTGGTTTTGTTTAAAATCTGCTATGTGAATGTTCATCGGATTGGTATTCACCCCGGTCTCGAATATTTCGAGTTCTTCGAAAGCCTCAGAAAGCTCTTTTTGAAGCGCTTCTACAATAGGAATCTCGCTTTCATAATGGCCTACGTCGATCAAAATAAAATCATCTGCATCCGTAAAATAATCGTGGTATTTGATGTCGGCTGTCACAAAAGCCTGCGCACCTTCCCTGATGGCATTTCGTGCAAGTGAAACGCCTGCACCGCCGCAAACAGCTACCTTCTTGATCTGGTCTGCAGAGCCTGAATAACGAATAGCATCGGTGTCGAGTGCCCTGGATACCACATTAAGAAAATCGTGCTGGGTCAATCCCTGGTCCCTATAAAAACCGACCACACCCATCCCCACATTATTTGAGGGACTGGCAATGTCCATGATCCTGAAGTCACTCTGCTCGAGAAGCCCGTTTTTCTTCAATTCGTTTTTGAGTCCGGATACATTATGCTCGTCAATAATGGCTTCATAGGTATACTGCTGACCTTTCCGTCCTTCCACAGTATAATAATGTGCTTCTTCAGCCGAGTAGTAGTTCAAAAGCTTAAGCATAGACTCACTGTCTGAATGAGAAGTGGTCAAAACAATCTTCCGGCTGATGTTATAGCTGTTATCCAGAAACTTTACATTCTCTAGCCCGAGTTTTTGTGCAAGCACAAAAGAGACCCCATCAAGTGCAGCATCCAGATTGGTGTGAGCTGCAATCAGAGCTATATCATTTTTAATTAGCTTGTATATAATCTTACCCTGCTCATTCACGGGATTGATACTGTCTATGCTCTGAAAAATGAGAGGATGGTGGGCAACAATCAGTTCACACCCTTTATTAATGGCATCATCCACCACATCCAGAGTGACATCGAGGCAGGTAAGAACTTTAGAAATGTGCCTGTTGGGATCTCCGACCAGTAAACCTACGTTATCATAATCCAGTTTCGTGTTGGGCGGTGCCCATTGATTCAGGAAGGTAGAAATATGCCGAACCTGGATGTTCATAGCTGGCTATCTGCCCCCATTCTTAGAGTTACAGGTTGCAGACCAAAGACGCCTAGAAACAAATAAATAACGATTGCTAAATTTAAGTTTATTCAGAACCGAGTCGAATAAATTATTGATCATATCTTTGATTCAGACTCCAAAAATACGATTTAAATCCGTTTGTTAAAAGCTTATTTTTAATGAATTCGTTCAGTGAAATTAAATCCTTATTAACCAAATACGATACCCACTATTTTGCAAGGGTATTCCAAACCAACTTTTGATTTATGTCCGAAGATATTTGCCAAAACTTAAAAGATGTTCAACACCGGATTGAACAAGCTTGCCAGAAAGCCGGGAGAGACAGCAATGAAATTACGCTTATAGCCGTCAGCAAAATGAAACCTCTTGAAGATATTGAAGAGGCCTATGGATGCGGACAAATTCATTTTGGGGAGAACCGTGCCAAAGAGTTGCAGGATAAGATGGATGCCTGCGAGCATGATGATATTCAATGGCATATGGTTGGCAATCTTCAGACCAACAAGATTAAGTATATGGTTGAACGTGTGAACTGGATTGATTCTGTTCCCAAAAAGAAGACCATACGAGAAATAGAAAAAAGAGCATCCCGCATTGACAGGGTGATTAATACACTGATACAGGTGAACATAAGCGGCGAGGACCAGAAGAGCGGATGCGAACCCGAAGATTTGGAGAAAATTCTGAAGTATGCACAAGGCAAAAATCATGTTCGAGTGCGCGGACTGATGGGCATGGCAACGTTTGTGGATCCCGATAAAGTGGAGGAAGTACGTCCTGAATTCAGGCTCCTTAGAGAAATTCGTGACAGTCACCGGGAATGGGAGTGCGAGAACATTCAACTTGATGAGCTTTCGATGGGCATGACTAACGACATGGAAATTGCCATTGAAGAAGGCTCAACAATGGTACGGGTAGGACGCGCGATATTCGGAGAACGAAACTATGGTGACGATTAATCGTGAAACCAACCTTTCAATATCCCTGAGATTTAGTACATTATATTAACATTAATGAAATACCTTCTATTATGGCAAGCTGGATTTGGGTGCTCATACCATTAGTGGCAATCATCGGCGGAATGATTCTGGAATACCAGAAAAACAAAATGAAACTGATGAACAAAAGCCGTCAAAACGAACAGGAAGTGGATGATGTGCGAAAGCTTGTCAATTCCCTTAAGACACGAATAGAGAATCTTGAGGCCATTGCAGCAGGCGAACCGGAGGAATTTAAAACGGGTGCCGGGGCAGGTATGAAAGAAATTGAGATCGAGGAGATAGATCATGCCGAAGAGAATAAACAGAAAGTATCTGAATTAGCTGAAAAACGGAGGACCCAATAATGCAACCTGAATTTATCATGGTGATAGCAGTTGTTGCCATTGGCTGTGCAACAGGGTTGATCAGTACCTGGATGAAATACCGGTACCGCGATAACAATGTTGAAAGTGAAAGTTATAATCAATTGGCCCAGGCATTTATTAAGCATAAAAAAGAAATGCAACAGAGAGTCAGCAACCTGGAAGACGCCCTCGCTAAGCAAGGAATGAAGAATAAAAAAAGCTATGAACAAATTGAGGCCCCCAGAGAAGGTGGGTTAACCAACGATTTACAAGAAAAAGACAAGGTCAGATCATGAGTGGAGAAGAATTTGTACTATCAATATTAGCCATAATAGGCGGAGTAGGTTTAACAGGATTCATTTTTTATAACATTTTTAAAATTATCCGTACATGGCTGGGTGGGAACAGTTATGATGATGAAACCTTTGAGCGCTTGGCCAGGGCTTTCATGCAGCATAAGAAAGAGACAGATAGGCGACTTCAGAACCTGGAAGCCATTGTCACCGATGAAGATCAGCATACCATCTCCAAATCACGATCCGGATCCTCATCGCCTAAGCAAATCGAGGAGCCGCGGCGAACCATTGAAATTGAAGAAGACGAGGAAAATCAAGAGACCAAATCTTCAGATGGTAACTTGAGGAACATGTTGCGAGAGTAGACGTTTCACTATAACAGATCTTTTGGCAGGCAAATATTTACCACTATGAAGCTTACAGCACTTGAGATAAAGCAGCAAAATTTTGAAAAATCCATACGAGGATATGACAAGGCAGAGGTTCAGGCATTTTTGAACCTGATGTCGAACGAGTGGGAGCACCTGGTTGCCAAAAATCGGGAACTTGAGCAGCAAATAGAAAGCCTGGAGGAGAAACTCAAGCACTACGAAAGAGTTGAAGAAGCACTTCATGAAACACTTCAAACGGCCAAGGAGTCTGCCGAACAGAAGCTGGCCGGGGCGCGAAAGGATGCCAGAAATAAAATTGAGAAAGCTGAGATGGAAGCTGATACCATCGTAAGAGAAGCCAACCAGCAGCGGCAGCAAATTCGTCAGAGTATACTCCGGCTGCTGGACCGCCGCAAGGAGATCATTGGCGGTATCCGCTCCTATCTTGAACTGGCTCAGGAATCCCTCGATCAGTTTTCCAAGGATGAAGCCGCTTTATTTGAAGTACCCAAAAGCGAAGAGAAGGAATTTGACAGCAAGTTTAGATCAAAAATAAACAATCGTACATCCGACAGCTCTTCCGACGCTACAGATGAAGATGCTCAGACACTTCCTCCCGGCACCGAAGATGTAGATGACCTGATTGACGAGCTTGATTGAGGATTTAGGTATAGGGTATAAGGGGTTAGTCAGAATCTTTTCTGCTTATCAGCACTTAAAACGAACATAAATCCTCATTCAGTTTTAAAAATATATCAAGTCGTATAGATACTTATACCTTATACCTAAATTCATATAGTTTCTTTATCATCTCAGCTAATAAATTTCAAAAGTTTAACCACCTGACAGCAGTATGCAGCGAGAAACCGTAGAAGAGTTCCGAACAAAACGTGATGAAGCTTTAAGCTACATACAAGATGAAACGGATATGCGTCCGAATTATATCATCATCTTGGGTACCGGGCTTGGACACCTTGCTGATGAGATCGATGTAAAACACACTATCTCTTATGCAGACATCCCGCACTTTCCGGTTTCCACGGTTGAAAGTCATGCGGGCAGACTGCTCTTTGGTGAACTTGGCGGTAAAGAGATCGTCGCAATGCAGGGAAGATTCCACTATTACGAAGGCTACACAATGCAGGAAATTGTTTTCCCGCTGCGTGTTCTGAAGGCAAACGGAACCGATACCTTGATTGTAAGCAACGCTTGTGGAGGCATGAATCCGAATTACAAGCGTGGTGATATCATGCTGATCAATGACCATATCAATATGCTTGGTGACAACCCGCTTATAGGTCCGAACGATGACGAGCTTGGACCAAGGTTCCCCGATATGAGCGAACCCTACACCGAGAGGCTGTTGGAAATTGCTGAAAATGTAGCTCTTGAAAAGGGTATCAAGATGCATCAAGGCGTGTATCTGGCCTTGAGCGGCCCGACCCTTGAAACAAAGGCCGAATATCGCTACCTGAGATTAATCGGGGCTGATGTAGTCGGCATGAGTACCGTGCCCGAAGTTATTGCGGCAGTGCACATGAGTATGGAAGTGCTGGGCATTTCGGTAATTACCGATGAATGCCTGCCCGATGCGCTGGAACCCGTAAATATAGAAGACGTGCTGGAAGCGGCTGGAATGGCTGAACCAAAAATGACCCAGGTCATCACAGGCGTACTAGAAAAACTTTAACCGGCTCTCTCCGTTTATTTATATTTTATAATGTCTCAAATATCGGCCTTATAGCATTTACTGAGCATATATTTTAAAAAATAAGAACAGCCCTTCATTTTTTATTGCCACTAAAGCTGAGAATTTGTTACAATTATATTAGTAACCAAAATTATATACCCTTACATATCTCGTATATATGCCAAAAGGTGAATTTTATGATGGCATTTGGGATGAGCACCAGTGGGAAGCTCACCTGAATGAAATCGAAAAGAAGAGCGAACAGTTAAGAAAGTTCATCGCTCCCGACCCTTCCGGAAATATCCCCCGTTGGATCACCCTCCTACAAGAAAACAAAGATGAACTGGAAGCCGTGGATGCCTTTATCGAGGAAGAACTTCAAATTGAAGATGCCTATTTCCCCGATGAGGATGACGAAGATTGGGAGGATGAGCTGGATGACGATTTAGACGACTTCTTTTTCGATGATTACGATGAAGATGAATACTCGCTGGATGAGTCGTATGATGATTTCGACGAGGGAGAAGACTGGAAAGAGCTCAGCGGCGATTATGTAATGTCTGATTACGGATCCATCGAATCGTTGGACATCTACAACGATGCTCGCGAATTGGCTGCTCACGTACTGCAATGGTCGGAGGGTATTCACCCAAAGTATCTAAGTCCACAGTTCAACGACTTTGTAGCCAATGTGCTCAAGATAGGGGCGAAACTGGCCGGCGGATACTCTTTCGGTTTTGAACAGGATTTTTTGGGCGGCAATATCGTCTACACCAAGAAAGCACTGCAGTGTGCTAACAACGGACTCCATTTACTGCAAGACTATATGAAGAAAACGCCGTTTATGGAAAAGGATGAGTATGCTTACCTGCATGAAATTCTTTTCGAACTGAGGAACGACATCGGCATTTATGTTCAGGAATTGCGGCAACAGTTTAACCGCGGTTTTGAGTGATATTGGGGGTATAGGGGTATAAGGTATAAGGACACGAACAGTTCATCTATTGCTCGAACCCCCCCTTATACCCTATACCTTATACCTAAACCTACTCCCATATAGCCACTTCACGGTTTCCTTCTGAATCGGACATGGCACGGAACATACCGCTGGTATTCATATTCATGTACATATTTCCGTATTTGTCCACTGCTATCATGCCGGCGTCACCGGGCTCTAACACATCATTTAACAAGTAGTTTCCTGCCTCTTCAAGCGTCGCTCCCTCCTTAAATTTCATGTAACTGCTGACGGTGTGACCGGAAACCGCACGCATAATCTTCTCACCCCAGCCTGTCATGGATACTGCAACTACATCACTGGCATAAGTTCCCGAGCCTATAATAGGTACATCACCCACGCGTCCGTACATTTTGTTGGTCATGCCTCCCGTAGAGGTACCTGCTACCAGCATCCCCTCCTGATCCAGCACCACACAACCGACCGTACCGTACTTATCATCTTCCCAGTAATCTTCGGAGGAATCAAGAAGTCCGGATTCTGAGTCTTCGGCAATTGCCCTTTTATAGGCTTCATATCTTCGTTGCGTATAGAAGTAGTCCTGGTTCACTCTTTTTACATCCATTTCAATAGCAAACTCCTCGGCCCCTTCACCGGCAAACATGACATGCTTTGAGTTTTCCATGACCATTCTTGCCAGGTTGATCGGATTTTTCACCGAGGTGACCCCGGTAACTGCACCGGCATTCCGTGTATTTCCCACCATGATTGCGGCATCGAGCTCATGCTTCCCTTCGTGTGTAAATACAGCACCTTTTCCCGCATTGAACTTAGGATTGTCTTCCAGGTAATTGATCACCTTCTGAACTACATCGATAGCCGATTCACCGTTTGCTAACGCTTCTTCTCCAATAGAAATGGCTTCATCCAAATCATTCATGTAGGCTTGCTTTACAGAATCGGGCAAATCTTTAGAGATAGTTCCGGCCCCTCCATGCAGAACGATAGCCCAGTCTTTTTTAGTGGTATCCTGTGCGTTTGCATTCTGCAGCATACCCCCGATTAGTAAAAAAACGGAGAGCATACTCACTGATAATCTTTTAGAAAATCCCATAATCATAACTTTCAAAGTTAGTGGTTTGATACTGGCGTCATTATAACCAGCAACTTCAGTTTTTCAAATTACTGATACAACATTTAACTAATGAATCACTGTTTTTCAATGCCAACAAGCCTCCTTTACCGCGATTCTTAAAATAAGCGTTGGAAGTACTGTAAGGATAGCGCTTTGCACCAGTCTTACAGGTATGCCCGGCTCTCACACATACATAAATAACTACCGTTTTCCTTTTGCGAAATATCCGGCCGTTCGCCTGTCACTTTTGATGATCGGCGGCATACTGCTTTCACATTATTTGGCTATAGAAAGCTATTTATGGGCTTGCATGCTGGGCATTACACTTGCCATGCTTTTTATTGTACAGTTTATTTTAATTCCGCATTTCACTTTCCGGTTATATCATTTATCCGTGTCCTGCTACCTGGTATCGCTTCTCCTTCTGGGTGCCTATCGTTACTCCTTTCAGGTGCAAAGAGAGGAACCCTTTTATAAGCAATTTTTAGATGCATTGGTTTGGGAGAAAGTTACTTTCAATGGAGAAGTGCAGAATATGCGAACTACCGATTCGGGCAGTTATCAAATTGATGTAGCTGTAGATACTACGATTAGCCCGGAAGCCCATTTTCTCGCCGATCGCTACTCCCTGCGAGCTGTGCTAAAACCGGAACAGTTCATCAGCCATAGCAAAATGATTAAAGCAGGCAACCGGATTAATTTTACGGCCACAATCTACCCTTTAGGCGGTAAGCGAAACCCGCATGAATTTGACTATAAAGCATACCTCCATTCGCAAGACATATTTGTTCAAGCCGGGATTGATAGTTTATATGCAATTTATCCGGGTACTAGAACATTCAGCTGGAATCATATTAGACAATCTGCTCTTAGTATCATTGATCGCAATTTCAGCAGTGATACGGCGCCATTGGCCAAAGCATTACTGATTGGCTATAAAAATGAGCTCAGTAGGGAGGAAAAAACTTCTTTTTCGAGGGCCGGATTATCTCACATAATGGCCGTCTCAGGATTACATGTCGGTTTTCTTTTAGCACCGTTCTGGGTGATCATCCCATTCTTCTGGACCTACCGTTTCGGTAGGCAAACCGGGCTTTTGATACTTGTCTTAATTCTATTCTATTACGCGGGTCTTACCGGTTTTTCGGCCTCGGTTACCCGCGCTTCCATTACGGGAGGTTTTATTATTTATGCTCGTCTGTTTAATAAATTAAGGGATTCCATCAATCTCACCGCCCTGGCAGCCCTTATCATATTACTTGTTGATCCTACCGCCATCTTTGATATCGGATTCCAGCTCTCTTTTTCAGCGGTGTATATCATTCTGCTCACTCTTCCCACTATAAACAGATTCCTTCCCAATCGCTTGCGTTATAGCCGGCTTGGACCCTTGATTGGTATCGTAATGGTCTCGGCGGTTGTGCAGGCGGGTCTCTTCCCTATTTTAAGTCATTATTTCGGTGAGTTTTCACTTATCGGACCTCTGGCAAATGCCGTCATTGTCCCCTTCCTGGGTATCATTCTTCCCTTTGCAGTATTTATGCTATTCATATCGATTATTTCAGCGCCGGCAGGATTTTATTTAATTCTGCCGGCCGAGTATTTCCTGCAGGGTTTGAATAAATTCGTCATCACCTTAGCGGCTTGGGATAATAGCTGGGTGCAGGTTTCTTCTCCCGGTCCGATTCTTTTTCTAATTTGGGCGGCAGTGATATTCTTACTCGCATCGTTGTCCGTCCCGGCACTCCGCTGGAAAATGCTAATTATTGTATTAGCACTAATCTCTGTTCAGCAAATAACGGCACTAGTCAAAGACTTTAGGCCTCCAAAGCTTGAAGTGACTGTCCTTGATGTTGGCCAAGGGGATGCGGCAGTTGTTAAAACCCCGCTTGGTAAGAGTATTTTGATCGATGCAGGACGCTGGACCCCGGGCTTTAACAGCGGTCGCTACACCATCCTGCCTCACCTGAAGGGAGAAGGAATTAATAAGCTTGACGCAGTATTTTTATCCCATCCGCATGCCGATCACATCGGTGGCATTCTCGAATTAATTGAACACATACCCATTGATACTATCTATAACTCTGGCTACCAATATGATTCTAATCTCTACCGGTCATATCTCACCAGGGCTGCTGAAAAGTATATCCCCGTAGTTTCAGTTTCGGCCGGTACACTGATCAGTCTTGATCCTTCGATGCGAATATTACTATATGGTCCGGAAGAGTCGGCTGAGGACGATGATCCCAATGAACGTTCAATAATTCTGGAGCTGGTTTACGGGTCAACCGAATTCCTGTTTATGGGAGATGCCGGTCAAGCCCAGGAACAGCGCCTTTTAGAACATTATGGAAACCTGCTGGATACCGATTTTCTAAAGGTAGGCCATCACGGTAGCAAAACCAGTTCCTCTGATTATTTTCTGAAAACTGCGAGTCCTTATTTCTCGGTGGTCTCTCTTGATAAAAGCAATAAATTCAAACATCCTCATCAGGAAGCCGTTAAAAGACTAATAGAATCGAATACAACCATATTATATACCAGTTTTGAAGGTGCTGTCGTTTTCAGTTCAGACGGAAGAAAAGTTAGTCGCTCGTATTGGGAATAGCCCCTGAAGTACCATAAGGACGCCTGAAGAAAAAAGGCAAAATTGGATCATTTGCAACGAAGCTGTAACTTTTCGTGCACTATTGAATAATATCTATATATGGCAAAATACTCACAGTCATGGTTAAATGAACGTGGTCAGCTACTCCTCCTGGGAGGAGGGATAGCGGGATTGCTTTTTCTGATGTACCTGCTTGAGCACCTGATCAATCCTTTGGGCTATGCACTGCTTATAGGTATCGTTCTATATCCCATCCGGCAGCAACCGGTTGCACGAGCCCTACTCTACGCCACTTCATTTGCCGCGGGACTCTGGCTGGTGTACGATTCGGGGCACCTGTTAATTCCATTCGTTCTGGCTTATATCATTGCATTTATTATAAATCCTGTGGTGGAAGAGCTTGAAATTCGGAGAATTCCGCGCGGACTGGTAGCAGGTTTATTCACCATTGTCAGCCTTGGCATTCTCGCCGTGACTCTTTTCTTTGCCGTACCTGCAGTTCTTGAACAGCTAACCCGCATAGGAAATCTGGTCAATGAGGTTGGAAAGGATACCGGCGGCTGGATTGAAAGTACGGGTATTCTGACGCTAGCAGAACGAATAGGCTTTGAATCGGCCGAACTAAAAACACAGCTTTCCGGACAACTAGAGATTTGGATCAACAGGTTCTACTCCAGCCTTACCGACTTTTCATCAACCTATGTAACCGGAATCGGAAGCCTGGTTGCCATCCTGTTCCTGGTTATTCTCATGCCCTTTTTGTGTTTCTTTATGATCCGCGATTATGAAAAAATTGGTGTTTTCGTACGATCACTAATTACGCCCAGTGACGTTTCTACCGACTACACCACTCAGATTAGCAGAATCGTAGGGGCTTACCTCCGGGGACAGTTTATAGTTGTGGTCATCAGTGCTATCAACCTAAGTATCGGCTTTTACCTCGTTGGAGTACCCTATGCACTGGTACTCGGTATATTCGCCGGTATCACCAATTTTATACCCACATTCGGCCTCTGGTTCAGCATAACGGTATCAACAATTGTCGGTGCCACGCTGGGTGAACCTTGGTACATCTATTTGCCCGGAATCTACATTGTATTTGCCATCGAGCAGGTACTTGAATCCGGCTTTATTGTGCCCAGAGTGGTCGGGCAGCACGTAGGTTTACACCCACTGCTGGTAATGCTATCTTTGCTGCTATTCGGTTTTATGTTCGGATTCCTGGGACTCCTAATAGCCGTGCCTTCGGCTGCATTGATATCCGTATTTTATGAGCAGTATAAGGAGACAAAAAAGATATCATTTCTCAGCGGAAGTGAGTTGGATTCGTTTATTCAGCAGTTTGACCGGGAATCACAAAAACAGAAAAAGAAGAAAGAGAAGGAACAGAAGGAAAAAGAATTGGAATCTGCCGGTTAATCTTTTTACTTACCATCTATATTTAACATAATACCACTCCATTCTCCATTTTATGAGCAAGAAGGAACGACAGAGCTTTGAAGAGGCTTTATCAAGGTTAGAAGAAATTGTGAACGAGCTTGAAGACGAGTCCATATCGCTGGAAGACACCATCCGGCTATATGAGGAGGGAATTAAGCTTTCAAAAAAATGCACTGAAACACTTGAACAAGCAGAGTTGCGTATAGAGAAAGTAAATGAGCAACACGCTGATAATGAAGATCTCTGAACTATGAATATGGAGTTCGACAAAGTAGAACCCGGACCGCTGTTAGCCAACATCAACTCTCCTGCAGATCTAAAGAAGCTGGATCCCAATCAACTTGTAGAGGTTTGCGATGAACTGAGAGACTATATCATTGAGACGGTATCGATTCACGGAGGGCATTTTGGTGCCAGTTTAGGAGTCGTAGAGATGACTGTCGCCTTGCATTACGTATATGATACCCCAAAAGATCTTTTAATCTGGGATGTCGGTCATCAAGCTTACGGCCATAAAATTTTAACCGGTAGAAGAGAAAATTTTTATACCAATCGGAAATACGGCGGTCTTTCCGGTTTCCCGAAACGAAGTGAAAGCGAATACGACACCTTTGGCGTTGGACACTCCAGCACCTCCATATCTGCCGCACTCGGAATGGCCGTCTCCAGAGATTTAAGTGATGAAGACAAAAAGGTAGTTGCCGTAATCGGTGACGGTGCCATGACCGCCGGCTTGGCTTTTGAAGCCATGAACAACGCCGGGGCTATGAATTCCGATCTGCTGGTTATTCTGAACGATAACTGCATGTCTATTGACCCAAATGTCGGTGCCCTAAAAGAGTACCTGACAGACATTACTACCAGCAAGACCTTCAATAAGGTTCGCGACGAGATTTATGACATGCTGGGTCATTTCAAGTCCGCCGGTGAAAAAATGAGAAAAGTAGCCTCACGCCTTGAAAAGGCAGTAACAACGGCCATCACACCGGGCGGATTGTTCCAGGCACTGGGCTTCAAATACTATGGACCGGTTGACGGTCACAATGTGGATACCATGCGCAAGCATCTGGAAGACCTTAAGGATATCCCCGGACCTAAACTGTTGCATGCCGTGACTGTTAAAGGCAAAGGGTTCGCACCTGCAGAACGCGAACAAACCAAGTGGCATGCCCAAAGCAGTCCGTTTGACAAGATTACCGGTAAATCATTGGCACCTGAGAAAAAAGGTCCTAAGATACCGCGCTACCAGCACATCTTTGGTGATGCCATCGTAGAATTGGCCGAAGAAGACGAACGTATCGTAGGCATCACCCCTGCCATGCCCAGCGGTTCAAGTCTCTGGCCGTTGATGAATACCTTCCCGGATCGGGCTTTTGACGTAGGAATTGCCGAACAGCACTCCATTACATTTGCAGCCGGGCTGGCTGCTGAAGGTAAAAAGCCATTCGCAGCTATATATTCCTCATTCCTGCAGAGAGCCTATGACCAGGTCATTCACGACGTTGCCATTCAGAATCTGCCTGTGGTCTTTTGTATTGACAGGGCCGGTATTGCAGGAGCTGACGGGCCGACCCACCACGGACTTTATGATATTTCATACCTGCGCGCAGTCCCGAATATGATCATCTCATCACCGCTGAATGAGCAGGAGTTGCGCGATATGATGTATACAGCATCAAAATATGAGGATGACGCCTGGGCTATCAGATATCCCCGGGGCGAGGCGACCGGAATGGATTTCCGAAAAGAATTTCAGTCAATGGAAATCGGAAAAGGAGAATGCATCCGAGAAGGTGAAGATGTTGCCGTTCTCAGCTTCGGTCCCATGGGCAATTATGTAATTGAGGCGCTGGATGATCTGGAAGAAGAAGGCATTAATGCCGGACACTTAAACATGCGATTTGCCAAACCGCTGGATACGCAATTGATAAAACAGGTTTGCCAAACCTACCGGCATATCATCACTATTGAGGACGGTACCAAGCTGGGCGGATTCGGTAGTGCCGTCGCCGAATTCCTGGCTGACAAACCTTACCACATTCCGGTAACTATTATGGGTGTCCCCGACCGCATTGTTGAACACGGGACCCAGCGAGAGCTGCACGACGAAGTCGGCATCGGTCCGGATGGTATCAAAGAGCAGGTGCGCAAGGTGCTGAAGACCTATTCGCTGAACGCGTAGTTACAATACTTTTAAAGTAATATTTACTAAACCCTCCAAGGGTCCTCGGGACCCTTGGAGGGTTTTTTATTGTCCTATTTTCATTTCACTTAAAACTTTTCTGCGCCTTCCTTCGTCATACTTCTAGATAGCAGCATAAAGTACCGCTAACGTCTGGAAGCAACATTCATGAACGATGCAAAATTGATAAAGGAGTTTCGAAGCGGCAATATTGACGCTTTCAACAACCTGGTTGAGCGGTGGCAACATCGTATCCACCGTTTTGCCTACCGTTATTTCTCCAGTCATGACGATGCGATGGAGATTACACAGAAAACCTTTATCAAAGCGTATAGAAAGCTTCACACTCTGGATGACGCTGATAAATTCTCTGCATGGATCTATAGAATTGCAAATAATCTCTGTTTGGATGAAATGAAGCGAGCGGGCAGGAAACGCTCTCAGCCATTGGAAACCATAGAAGAATCACCCATAGTAAAAAGCATCAATGGAAATCCGGACTTGAGCATACAGCAGCGAGAATTGGGTACAATACTTCAACAGGCATTGAACCAGCTTCCACCGGAGCAGAGGATAGTAGTCATTATGAAAGAATATGAAGGATTAAAATTCCGAGAGATTGCAGAAGTACTCGAAGAACCGGAAAACACTATTAAATCACGCATGTATTATGGACTTAGTTCACTGCGAACAATTTTTGAGAAATGGAATATCGAAATGGAGGCACTGAATTATGAATGATCAACTGGCAAGAAATCTCTTTATGGATTATCTCTATGATGAGATATCCACCGAAAAGAAAAAAGAACTGGAAAATTACCTGGAAGAGCACCCGGGATTGCAGCAAGAGCTGGATAAGCTGGAACAAACCAGGGCGCTGCTACAGCGCATGCCGGCGGGGGAGCCCGACCAAAAATTACTGGTCATGGAACCGCGTAAACGTTCTTTCCGGAGCTGGTGGAATGAGGCCCGAAACCTGCTTCCCCAAACCTATCTTGGTAAAACCGGTTTTGCAATTGCCGCCGGATTTGTGCTGCTCATGATTATCGGTTCGGTAGCAAAGGTACATATAGCCCCTACCGATGCAGGTTACGCGCTGAGCCTGGGCTATCAGCCTGTTGTCAATGAAGGCTTAAGCACACAACAGGCAGAATCTTTCCTTCAGCAGATTCGCCGGGAAAATGCCGCTATGCTGACCGAATATATGCAAGCTCTGGCAGAAGAAAACAACCAGCAGTTGCGTCAGGTTGTGGGCTACTTTGAACAGCAGCGAATGAATGACCTGCAGCTTATTGACCACCAACTCAGTCGTATTCAGGAATCTAATGGGTATCGATGGCAACAGACCAACCGGTATCTGGGTGAGGTATTACAGAATGTAAATTTCAATGAAAACGAATAATGGTATCCATCATGAACTACATAAAAAAAACAATTATGCTACTGGCAGCTGCCCTGCTTTTGGTTCCAACACTGAAAGCACAAAATTCCATAGATATGAATCGGATGCAGCGCGATATCAAAATTATGGAAAGCATCTTACAAGAATTCTTTAAAACCCAATGGGAGGATCAGAACACCAGAGTTCACATTGCTTCCTCGGGTAGCTTTTTCTCCAGAGGAAAAGACATACGCGGCACCTACCTTCCGGATTATGGTGTTATTTTCACTATACCGGGTGATAGTCCTGGGTTTATTGCCTACAGCAGCAAGGAGAATGGCGGCAGCTACTCGTATTCATTTCGATATTCCGATAATGAATCAACAGACAGCCAGGTTAATGAAGAAAATGTTACGAAACGCATAAAAGAATTTTTGAGGGACTATGGATCCACGCTAGGTCAACTCTCCGGGGATGATCGCATCATGATCATATACAACTCCCCGAGCCGAGTTTCTGATTTTGCCTTCTCTGTTGGTAGCCAAGACAAAACCAATAAACCTAACCTGCCGACTATATCGGTTGTGACCACTAAAAGCGACCTGCAGGCCTATAGGTCAGGCAGTATCGACGAGGCAGAATTAAACAATCGTATAACGACAAGTACAGCCCAAGAAAATGAAAAAGGACGCCTGGATCTAAAAGTGATGGGCAATATTTTTGAGACTGCATTGAAAGAGCAAGAGGATAAAGCATTTCGAATTCGCGGTTCTGTCAATCACATCTATCTGGATAACTTCGGTGCTCTGTTCTTTTTTGATGTTCGATATACCTCACCCTCCGGATCATTTATAATCAGAATGCCCGAAATTGCCGGTATGGATTTTAATGACGATGATCAAAGAGCCCAAATTGAAGTGGAGAGTGTATTACAGGAAAGGCTCAAAGAATCTTCCAAAAAACAAAAAGAGACAGAAGAAGAGGTCACAAAGCGTTTCGATGAATTTATGGCAAACCTAAAAGAGTATCTCGTTGATTACGGTCAAACACTTAGCTCGGTAAGATCCGGTCAATATGTTCTGCTCTCCGCTACGGTATCTTCTCCTGTAGAAGAGATACCCGAGAGAGTTGACTTGCAGATCGAGAAATCGGTTCTGGAATCGGCCGACCGCGGAAATATTAGTCGCGAAGAAGCAATGAACAGGATTGTTGTGAGGGAGTATTAGAAAAGAGATCAAAGCTATCACTAACCCTCCAAGGGTTCGATCGAACCCTTGGAGGGTTTAATATATTAGCCAGATTTGGATAGACGTTTTTTACAGATTATCCGTGTTAACGGGGTCAAAAGAGGCATCCTTCCTGATTGCCTTCTTGAGCATTTCCCGGTACTCTTCCGCCGGAATTTCAATGCAGCCGAATTGTGCCAGGTGTTCGCTCCAGAATTGAGTATCCCACAACTCAAAATTTCCTTGAACCAACGAACGATGGGTCCAAAACAGGGCAACTTTTGAGGCTTCTTTTGCTGTCCCGAACATCGATTCGCCAAAATATGCTGCCCCCAGCGATACGCCGTATTGCCCGCCTACAAGCTCCCACTGCTTATCATAGACACTTACCGAATGGCCATGACCTATCTCATGAAGATTGCAAAAGGAATCGATGATCTCATCAGATATCCATGTAGAACTGCGGTCTGCACAGGCTTCCATTACCTGCCTAAAGGCATAATCAAATTTTACATGATAATGGTGGTTACGGACAATACGACGTACGTTGGAGGAGACTTTGAAGCTGTCCAGTGGAATGATACCGCGACGTCGAGAGGTATACCATTTAGCTTTGGGATCATCGCGAGCATCCGCCATGGGAAAAATTCCATTGGCATATCCGGTTAATAAATCTTCCGGTGCAATCATACCATTTAATCAAAGCGGGCATCACACCCGCCTTGTTATTTATTCAAATTAAACTCATAACCCCCATCCCCGGGGATACCGGCCTTGGCTGTCCTTACAAAATAATCTTCTGGTTTTCCCTTGCCACAATTTACCAAGAGCAGCCTAAAAACGAATCTGTGCTACCTATGGGCGAGCCGGGAGGTGGTGACAATGGAGGCGTCATTTCTTCAATTCTTTCGGGATTCTCCATGAAACCGTCAATCAATTTGGCACCATAATTGTAAGCCGCAAGCCACTGCTCGCTTTCGGTAGCCTTCTCCTCTTTATTGAGAAAGTCATACAGTTCAACAAGCTTTTCATTGCTAATCGCTCTGACCTGGCTTGAAGCATCCTCATCTGCCGCCAATTGTAACAGGTTATACAATGTAACAAAGTTGACAGCCCTTTGAATAGCCCCGTTGTATCCATCTTGAGGCTCCGCCATCCAAGTATTTTCATATACTTTGTCAATCATTTCGGCCAGTCCCAAATGGTCCGGATTACGGGCTTCAAAATCGACTAGCCTTGCAGCACGGTTGGCATTGAACAACAATGAGGTTGTGGCATGAGCAGCCGTTTCTGCGGCACCCAGCGGGTCAAATGCAGGATCCGTGTGACTGTTGAATAACTCACGAGAACCATAATAACCGATGGGTCGGGGTGGAATAATGTCAATAATAGCATCAGGCATGCGCAAAGCCTCAACCGAAATGGTGCTCAGCATCGCTTCAAGAGCGGCCTGTTGCTGCGCAGGTGCCAATGGTTCGGGGCCTGGCTGACTGTCTCCCCGTAACTTATAAGTGTAGTCCATGCCGCCAATCAGCTTCACGGTTCCTTCTATTTGATAGCGGTGAAACAGGTAAATAGGCACCAGTGCATCTTCGATAGTTGCCATTGGACGACCGTTGGGGATTACTGCCTCTCCAAAATTTTGAAGAGCAATTTCACGGACATTCATGATGTGATTTAGCTGATCGACAGCGTCCGTCCCGTTATCCCAAAGATGGGCTTTCGGATGAGCCCCGCCCGCCGGTCGTGCATCGTAGTCCGATATATAGAGTAGTCCATCCTCAAAAGCTTTATTTAATATCTCATCAAGACCCTGTTTCTCATCCGTACCTTCCGGAAAGTCCTGATAGCCGTAGGCCACGGTCACCTTATCCCATTCACCGATACCGGAATCGTAGGCTTCTGATAAGTCCAGATTGCCGTTTTCATCAATATTCACTTTAGGCGCCGGGTAATCCATTACCGATGCCCTGCTATTAGTGCTGGCCGCAAAATTGTGTGCGATACCAAGCGTATGTCCCACTTCATGAGCCGATAGCTGCCTGATGCGAGCCAGTGCCATTTCCATCATGGGATCATTTTCCGGTTGTCCATCTTCATAGGGAGCAAGCAAACCCTCGGCAATCAGGTAGTCCTGACGCACCCGAAGAGAACCCAAGAGTACATGCCCTTTTATGATTTCTCCAGTTCTAGGATCCACAACCGACGAGCCATACGACCAGCCGCGAGTAGAACGATGGACCCAGTTGATGACATTATATCGAACGTCAAGGGGGTGAGCGTCTTCCGGAAGCATTTTAACCTGAAATGCATTTCGATATCCCGCCGCTTCGAAAGCCTGGTTCCACCAGCGGGCTCCATCAAGCAGGGCGCTTCTCACCGGTTCAGGTGTGCCCGGGTCGAGATAATAGATAATAGGCTCTACGGGTTCGCTCATAGCAGTACCCGGATTTTTCTTTTCCAGGCGATGACGGGTGATAAAACGCTTGGTCAGCGATTCACCGATTGGGGTGCTGTAATCCTGGTAATCAGTCCCGAAATAACCCGATCGTGGGTCAAACACTCTTGGTTCATAGTCATCATCCGGCAGTTCCACAAAAGAGTGGTGTTGGCGAACCGTCACAGCATCCGAGGATGGTGTGACCGAACGGATATATCCTCCCGATGCGTCACCTGTAAAGGTCAAGGTTGCTTCAAACTCCGTATTCTTGGGAAAATTCATCGTACCATCCCTGTAGAGTGCCGAACGGGAGTCATCAAGGCGGTAGTTCCCCTGGTTCATGCCTTTCAGACGATCAACCACACCGTGTGCATCACGAAGAAGAAAGTCAGTTGCATCAACCAGCACGCGCCCTTTACTCTCGGCAGCCACTTTAAACCCCCATAAAACTGATTGGGCAAAAGCATCTCGCACCGATTCTGTCTCTTTTTGATTATCGGTTATAGCCCGGTAGGAATAGTTGGGCTGCACCATTAGCACCTTGGGACCCCTCCTGTCAAAGTAAACAACGCGATCGTCGCCCAGTTGATTACGATCAAGTCCGATGTCGTTTGACCCGACACCGGCGGCTAGGGAATTCACATACAAAAACTCCTGATCCAGTTTGTCGATCTCCAACCAGATTTTCCCTTCTTTTTCATCCCAGTAATAGGTAAAAAATCCTTCCTGCTTATCGAGTCCTTTTGTTTTTTCACTGATGGTAGGTGTTTTGTCCTGTGCCTGAATCTGTGGTGTTGCCAAGAAACAGGTAAAGAGCAAAACCAGGGCGAAAGCTGAAAACTGTTTCATATCTGGTTATTCATTTGTTTGATGTTGGTAGAGGATGGGATTAATTAACCAACTTTCGGGCAAACAGTAAAATAGAAAGGTATCTTTTTGATGAGAAAGTAATGAAAGAGGGTTAGGACACCTTGGAGGTGTCCTAACCCTAAGAAATTAGATGCTACTCATCCTCATTTTCACCGCCATAGAGCTTAGCAAGTCCTTCAATCATTTCCTCATTAACACCGGCATTCACAAATCCGCCGTCATGATAGAGATTTTGCATGGTTACTTTCCGGGTTAGATCTGAAAACAGGGTTACACAGTAATCGGCGCACTCATCTGCCGAAGGATTGCCCATAGGCGCCAGCTTGTCCGCAAAGGTATACATCCCGTCAAATCCTTTGATACCGCTTCCGGCAGAAGTCTGGGTAGGTGCCTGGGAAACAGTATTTACACGAATGCCCCTGTCGGCCAGGCGGCTGGCGTAATTCCGGGCAATGCTTTCCAGCAGGGCCTTGGCATCATTCATATCGCTGTACTTGGAGAAAATGCGCTGGGCGCCGATATAAGAGAGCGCAACAATGCTGGAACCGTCATTCAGAATCTCTTTCTTTTCTGCAAAATGAAGAATCTTATGGAGGGAAACAGCAGATATATCCAGTGTCTGCTGGTACCAATGGTAGTTAAGTTCTTTGTATTCTTTATTTTTTCGGATATTGGGTGACATCCCGATGGCGTGAAGCATGAAATCAATCTTACCGTATTCATCCTTCACTTTCTGCATGAGATCTTCCACCTCATCCTCCTTGGAAACATCACAGGGATACACGGAAGCACCGGTCTTTTCGGCCAGATCATCAAGGGCTCCCAGTCGCAGAGCAACCGGTGCGTTGGACAATGCAAATTCGGCTCCCTCCCGTTGGCAGGCAAGAGCAATACGCCAGGCTATACTGCGCTCATCCAGTGCCCCGAAAATGATTCCTTTTTTACCTTTTAACAGTCCATATCCTTGTTGCTCAGCCATGACTATACCCAATCCTGTTTATTGCTTAGATTTATTGAAGTCGGAAAATAATAAATATGAATCACCAATTCCGAAATTAAAATAGAACACAGATAAAACGGATTCGACGAATCTACGCAGACTACTATGTAATTTTTATCTGCAATAACCAGTAGAAT
The DNA here is from genome assembly GCF_011059145.1 of Halalkalibaculum roseum. Classification (NCBI taxonomy): domain Bacteria; kingdom Pseudomonadati; phylum Balneolota; class Balneolia; order Balneolales; family Balneolaceae; genus Halalkalibaculum; species Halalkalibaculum roseum. The sequence continues at coordinate 449,210 of NZ_JAALLT010000004.1, forward strand.
CCGTGTAATCTGTGTTCCAATATTATTGATTTTATTCTGTTGATAAGACCCATTTTTGTCCTTATTTTGCGGGACTTTGTGACATACGTCCAAAAACCGTAATCAACTACTTGTAAGCATACGTTAACTTATGTTTGAAGATCTATCGTCAAAACTTGAGAAAGCCTTTCAAAGCCTGAAGGGTGAAGCCAAGATCAGTGATGTCAATATCGCTGAGACGGTACGTGAAATACGCCGCGCCCTACTCGATGCCGACGTGAATTATGAAGTTGCCAAGGAATTCACGAATAAGGTTAAAGACCGCGCAATGGGTGAAGATGTGCTTACTGCGGTTAATCCCGGACAGCAGTTCACCAAGATTGTATATGACGAGATGGTGACCATCTTCGGTCAGGAGCGGGAAGACATTGAAGTCGCCCACACTCCGCCGACGGTCATTCTGATTGCGGGTTTACAGGGTTCGGGTAAAACCACCTTCTCGGCGAAGCTGGCCAAATACTTGAAGGAAGAGAACAACCGGAATCCAATTCTGGCTGCAGCCGACGTGTATCGTCCCGCTGCTATCAACCAGCTAAAGACGCTGGCGGAATCGATCAGTACTCCTGTCTATTCTATTGAACAGAAAGACGCCGTCAGGGTAGCCAAAGAAGCGGTATCCATGGCCAAGAGTCTCGCGCTGGATACAGTGATCATTGATACGGCCGGACGCATGCACGTGGACGAGAAGATGATGAACGAGGTGGCTGAAATTAAAGAAGCCGTTCAGCCCAACGAAACACTTTTCGTCGTCGACTCGATGACGGGTCAGGACGCCGTGAACACGGCAAAAGAATTTAATGAACGAATCAATTACGACGGCGTGGTTCTCACCAAGCTTGACGGTGACACACGCGGCGGTGCGGCTCTCTCTATTAAAACGGTTGTTGAAAAACCGATCAAATTTGTAAGTACCGGAGAGAAACTTGACGCACTATCGCCCTTCTATCCCGACAGGATGGCCCAGCGAATTTTGGGTATGGGTGATGTGGTTTCGCTGGTGGAAAAAGCCCAGAAGGAGTTTGACCAGGAGGAAGCCGAAAAGCTTCAAAAGAAAATTAAGTCAGACAAGTTCGACCTGGAAGATTTCAGGCAGCAACTTCAGCAGATTAAAGGCATGGGCAATATCTCGGATTTGGTAGGAATGATTCCGGGAGCCGGCAAAGCACTGCAGGATAAAGAAATTGACGAAGACGCATTCAAGCCCATTGAAGCTATTATTAATTCCATGACCCCTGAAGAACGAAGAAATCCCGAAATACTGAACGGGACACGCAGGCGCAGAATCGCCCAGGGATCCGGAACCAAGGTTCGGGATATCAACGACCTGATGAAACAGTTCAATCAGATGAAGAAGATGATGAAGCAGTTCTCAGGAATGGGTAAAATGGGCAAGATGATGAAAGGGATGAAGAATCTTCCCTTCGGATAAAAGAAACTTAGTGTTGAAATAGAATGGATCTGACGATTTTTAGCCAATCGGGAGATCCTAAAGTTTGCGCAAGATTCCGACAACTTCCTCTATTAATCAACGCAAATTATAAGTAAATAGGAGAAATACATTGTTACGAATAAGATTACAACGAAGAGGTCGTCGTAAACGACCTTTGCACCACATAGTGGTAGCGGACAGCCGCTCACCAAGAGACGGACGAATCATTGAAGATCTCGGACGTTTCAACAACATTACAGCCGTCAACGAGCTCAAGCTCGACGAAGAGCGTGCCATCCACTGGCTCAAAAAAGGAGCTCAGCCTTCCGATACCGTACGTTCCATCTTCAAAAAGCAGGGTATCATGTATAAGATGCACCTGATTCGTTGGGGCAAGTCGGAAGAAGAGATAGAAGAAGCTCTTACCGAATGGCGTGAAGCTCGCGAAGCCAAAGAAGAGAAAGAGCCGAGCCGCAAAGAAAGACAGCGCGCTATGCTTGAGGCTGAAGAAAAGGAATTCCAAAAGCAGCTTAAGAAGAAAGCAGAAGAAGCTGCCAAAGAGAAAGCCAAGCAAGAAGCTCTTGCATCTGCTCAAGAAGAGGAATCAAAAGAGCAGGAAGCTAAAGCAGAAGCCGAAACTCAAGAAGAAGTAGCAGAAACTGAAGAGACAGAAGCTGCTGCGGAAACTGTTGAAGCTGAGACCGAAGCAGAAGAAGAAGCAACGGCAGAGGCAGAAGCTGAAGAAACGGAAGAAACTGCTGAAGCAGAAGTGGAAGCTGAGACTGAGGAAGAAGCTGAAGCAACAGAAGAAGAGCCTGCCGAAGAACAAGAAGCAGAAGCTAAAGAGGAAGAAACCGAGGAAGTTGAGGAAGAAGCAAAAGCGGAAGCCCAAGAGGAAGAGAAAGAAGAAGAGGCAGAAGCAGCTTCCGAACCGGAACAGGTTTCAACTGAAATGCTCGCTAAAGAAGCCATTGAGCATATTGAGAATACTCCTTTAGAAGAGCTTGAAGGCTTTGTCCCTGATGATGAAGACCGGGTTACCGTTCAACGCGCCTGGGAAGATAAAAAGGAAGGGTAATAAATTATTAATCCAAGCTCAGCTTTAAGAGAAGCTTTATTAGACTTTGAAAGTTTGGTAAAGCTGACATGGGGCTGAATGGAATAACATGCTGGAACCCATTGAAGACCAGTATTTAATGATTGGGCATATTGCCCGGTCGCACGGAGTTAAAGGAGAAGTTTTAATCATCTCCGAGGTTTTCGCTCCGCAACTTTTTGATGAAATTGATCTGGTTCATATTCAGAATGCCAGAGGGGATTTAGTCCCCGCCCGGATTGAGTCGGTTCGGGTTCAGGAAAAAAACAACCGGCTTTCGTTCTTTGTAAAATTTGAGCACGTGTCCGATCGCAATAGGGCTGAAGAGCTTAAAAGTTCTGCAGTTTACGTGTTACGTGAAAAGGCAGAATCCCTTGTTGATGGCGATGAGGCCATTGATTATACGGAGTTTGAAATTCAAGATGACCAAAATAACAATATTGGCATCATCACAGGTATAATCGAAAGTCCGGCGCATCCCATCCTGGAGGTCATCACAGATGACCAAGAAAAGCTGCTCATCCCTTTTGTGGATGAATACATACAATCAGTCGATGAAGATCAGAGTATCATTTATTGCCAAAACTTGGAACAACTGACCAACTTATAGCATGATGAGAATTGACATCATATCGGCTGTACCACAGCTGCTTGAAAGTCCGCTGAGCCACAGTATTGTCGGCAATGCACGAGAAAGCGACCTTGTGGAAATACAGATCCACGATCTCCGGGACTATTCGGAAGACAAGCATAACAAGGTGGATGACTACCCTTATGGTGGTGGAGCCGGAATGGTTCTCACCCCGCAGCCTATATTCTCCTGCATCAATCATTTGAAAAAGCAGCGGGAATATGATGAAATTATTTTCACGGCACCGGATGGTATCCCGTTCAAACAGCAACATGCCAATGAGCTATCACTCAAAGGCAACGTTATGTTCTTATGCGGACATTACAAGGGCGTGGATCAGCGCGTACGCGATGCACTGATCACCAAAGAGTTCAGCATCGGTGACTATGTCTTATCAGGTGGCGAACTGCCCGCTATGGTGATGATCGATGCCATGGTTAGGCTACTTCCCGGAGTATTGGGTGATGCCGAAAGTGCTTTGAGCGACTCCTTCCAGAATGATCTGCTGGAAGGTCCGGTCTACACACGGCCGGCCGAATTCAAAGGCATGAAAGTGCCTGACGTGCTCAGATCAGGAGATCATAAAAAAGTTGAAGAATGGCGACACAAAACGTCGCTGGAGCGAACCAAAAACGTACGACCAGAATTATTTAAAAAATTTAGAAAAGAACATTAGCCAGAGGAAACAACCATGGATAAGTTAAAATTAGCAGAACAATCACTTGTACACGACGATATCCCCGAGTTCAAATCGGGTGATACGGTAAACGTACACTACCGAGTTCGCGAAGGTGACAAGGAACGCATTCAGCAATTCCAGGGCGTGGTTATCTCACGCAAGGGAACAGGACCGAATCAAACCTTTATCGTCCGCAAAATATCAGCGGGTAATATCGGTGTTGAGCGTATTTTCCCACTCTACTCACCTTTTATTGCGAAAATCGAAGTCAAAAAGGAAGGAGACGTTCGTCGCTCCAAGCTTTACTACCTGCGCGACAGAAGAGGTAAAGCCGCACGTATCAAAGAGAAAGATCGTCGTATGACAGACAATAACAGTAATGCGAAAGCAGCTGCTCCAAAAGAAGAGCCCGTTGCTGAAAAGGAAGAAGCTTCTTCTGAAGAAGAGTAGTTTTTCCTGATTTACTTATTTGCTTTGATTACTAACCCTGACAGGGTCTTGCACCCTCTCAGGGTTTTATCTATTTAAAAGCCCTGTAAACCGTCATCGGCGGGATATTGCGCCACTCCCATTCAGTCTCTACGTTGCCAAAAGTTTTTTCCAGCGGATCTTTTAAATGTCCTGAGGTCTGATAGGCCAGGAATCCTCCCCCTTCTTTCAAGATTTGTTTACTCTGATTCAGAATGGATTCTTTTTGGGCTTCATCCAAAAATGAGAAAGGTATACCCGATATGATATAATCGACCTTTCCGAGCAGCTCTTCACCCAGAATTTCGGTCACATGCTCTACGCTCTTTCTATAGAAATGGACCCGCTGATTTTTGATCTCCAGCAGTTTCTTGTACAGAATGTCATTGGTTTCAAATAGGTATAATTGTGAATCGAGGGACATGTGCTTCAGAAGGTATTTGGAAAAAACACCGGTACCTGCACCGTACTCAACGATATTCAAGTCCTTAGAAAAATCAATCGGCTTACAGACCGTGCGCACACAAAATCGGGATGTAGGCGTTACGGAAGCCACATCCTTGTCCATAAAAAAACTTCGCAGATAAGCTAATGTACTCATAGAAATATTGGAACACTGATTACACAGATTGAGCAGATTACCAACGTATATTATGCTTTATCTGCGGCCATCAGCTTGATCTGTGTCAACCGTGTTCTATAACTCATTTTTTAATTGTTCTATTTGGTCGCGTATTCGAGCGGCCTCTTCGAACTCCATATTCTTAGCCGCAGTGTACATGGAATCTTTCAGATATTCCATAAACTTTTCCTTGCTCTCAAAGGTGACCTCTTTCATGGCCGGGTTGGCCTTGTACTTGATACCCTCTTCCGCAACTTTCACCAGCTCCAGCGGTTCCTCTTCACCTTCTCTTCCCTCGTCAAGGTCGAAACTCTTGGTGGATATGAGCGCAGGGTCTACCAGAGGCTTAAGTTCTTTCTCGATGGTTTTCGGCGTGATGCCATGCTCTTCGTTGTACTCTTTCTGAATTTTCCTGCGTCGCTCGGTTTCGTCGATCACCGTCTGCATACTGTCGGTAATCTTGTCAGCGTACATGATCGCTTTTCCTTCTACATTACGCGCTGCCCGCCCGACAATCTGGAAGAGTGAAGTCTCGGACCTCAGAAATCCTTCCTTATCCGCATCCAGAATGGCCACCAGGCTGAGCTCCGGAATATCAATACCCTCACGCAAAAGGTTAATTCCGACAAGCACATCAAAGTCACCGCGCCGGTATTTATAGAGCACCTCGACTCGCTCCATGGCATTGAGCTCGCTGTGCATGTAAGCAGCTGAGATACCGATATTCTTGAGATATTCGCTCAACTCCTCACTCAATCGTTTGGTAAGCGTGATACACAATACCCGGTGGCCTTTGCTCACACGATCGCGGATCTCGTCTATGAGATCGTCAATCTGGTTGTCTACCGGACGCACCTCAATTTCGGGTTCCATGAGACCGGTAGGTCGTACTATCTGTTCAACAACCACGCCACCGCTCTTCTCCAATTCGTAATCGCTGGGCGTGGCACTGACAAAGATGGCCTGGTTCACTACGCTTTCCCACTCTTCGAATGTCAGCGGTCGGTTGTCCATAGCAGAAGGGAGACGAAAACCGTGCTCCACCAGTTCTATTTTTCGGGACCTATCCCCGCCGTACATGGCCGAAATCTGAGGTACGGTCTGGTGGCTCTCATCCACCACCAGCAAGAAATCGTCAGGAAAATAGTCGAATAGACAATATGGACGCTCACCGGGCTTGCGGTTGCTCAGGTAACGGGAGTAGTTTTCAATACCCGAGCAGTAACCAATCTCCTGCATCATTTCGATATCGAAGAGGGTACGCTGTTCCAGGCGCTTGGCTTCGAGGTACTTCTGTTCATCCTTCAGGACTTCCACCCGCCAGTTCAACTCATCACGGATCTGTTCAATAGCATCCTCCAAACGATCCTGGGTGGTTACATAGTGGGATGCGGGATAAATCCGGAATTCGTTTACTGTTTCCAGAATCTCCCCTGAATCGACATCGAAGATCTCCATCTTTTCAATTTCGTCTCCCCAAAAGGAGATACGCAGACCGTCTTCGGCATAGGCCGGGTATAAATCCACTACATCGCCTCGTACACGAAAGGTACCCCTGCCAAAGTCGTTGTCTTTTCGTGTATAATGAAGATCCACCAAATCATAGAGGAGGGTATTTCTTGGGATCTCCATCCCGGTCTCCAGGCTGATGATCAGTTTCTCATATTCCGATGGCGAACCGATACCATAAATGCAGCTCACACTTGAAACAATAATCACATCGCGTCTTCCAGAGAGCAGGGAGCTCGTAGCCCGCAGGCGCAAACGCTGTATCTCATCGTTTATGGATAGATCTTTCTCGATGTACTTGTCTTGTGACGAGATGTAAGCTTCAGGCTGGTAATAGTCGTAATAAGAGATAAAAAACTCGACGCGGTTATTTGGGAAGAAATCACTCAGCTCCCGGTAGAGCTGGGCTGCCAGGGTCTTATTATGACTCATCACCAGCGTAGGTCGTTCAACCTGGTCGATAACATCGGCGACTGTACGGGTTTTTCCTGACCCTGTAATTCCGAGAAGCGTCTGATATTTATCACCGCTCTCTATACCTTGCACCAGCTCTTCAATAGCCTGGGGTTGATCACCGGCCGCTGGCCAGGGAGATTGTAAATCAAAGTGAGACATCAACAAAAAGCTTTAACGATTCAAATAAAGAAACCGAATTAATTGGATGATTTTATTATAAAAGTATAGCCATGTACTGTCGGCTGATAGCTGTCAGGGGTCTTTTATTCGAAACCTGAGGCAAGTACTTTAATCAAACATCATAAAACGTAAAATAGCTGTAATCATTCATCAAAAATCACATATTTTTAGGGCAATTGAAATAATTATTTATGAGAAGCAGCGACTCTTAAGGTATCAAATATTATCCTCCGAATTCGGCAGGAATAATCCTTATTTTTGAAAGTTTCGACTTTAACACAACAACCTTCTAAGAATGTCTCCAAAAGAACAGCAATTGACACCGCAGCGAGAGCGTATTGATCAAATAGATCGGCAAATTCTTGACCTACTGAGTGAACGCAAAGAGATAGTTCGGGAGGTCATTGAAAAGAAGGTTGAAAACCAACTGCCGATATTTGCCCCTAAACGTGAAGATGACAAAACAGCTGCTTTCCGGGATATGGCTATTGAACATGATCTGGATCCGGAGTGGGCCGAAGATTTCCTGCGTATGATCATGGCGGCCTCAAGAGCCAGTCAGTCAGCCAGCAAATTTCCACGGGCAACTGACGAACCTATGGATATACTTATCGTCGGTGCCAAGGGAGGAATGGGTAGTCTCTACTCAAAAATTGCAGAACAGACCGGGCACAGAGTATATAAAATTGACAAACACAACTGGCATGAGCTGGAAGAGATTGCTCCCAAGCTAGACCTCGCTATCGTATCTGTTCCCATCAATGCTACAGTTGACGTAATCGAACGACTCGCTCCCAAGCTTAAAGAAGAAACCATTCTGGCCGATTTCACCAGTAACAAAACTACCCCTATTGAAGCCATGCAAAAAGTACATCCGGGCCCGATACTTGGTCTCCACCCCATGCACGGCCCAGATGTTCAAAACCTGTCCAAGCAACTTATGGTCTACTGCCCGGTACGTGATGAATCAAAAAGCAAGTGGGTTGTGGAACAGTGCCGGCTCTGGGGCATGCGGGTCATTGAGGCCGAAGCAGAAAAACACGACCACGTCATGCACATGGTTCAGGGACTCAGGCACTTCGTCGCACTGCTTCACGGTTCATTCATGAAAACCTATGACCTGAACCCAAAGGATATCCTTAACTACTCGAGTCCTATCTATCGTGCCGAGCTAATGATGACGGGACGAATTTTTGCCCAGAGCGCCGAACTGTATGCCGACATCGTTTTTGCAAATGAGGAGAGAAGACAGCTGCTTCTCAAATTTATTGAACATAACGACAAGCTTGCTGAGATGGTTAAAACAGACGACAAGCAGGGATTTATAAAGGAGTTCGAATCGGTGACCGATTTCTTTGGCAGTTTTGCCACCCAGGCACTTGAAGAGAGCGGCTATCTTATAAACCGCCTGGCGGACCGTTTTGCCTGAAATTGTTTCGTCCAAGAGTTTCTGTATAAATCACCGTCAAATATCCTTTTCAAAGGATAGTCTGACATAGGTCCCGGAGCAGTCCGGCCTGTTTTCGAAGATAAGTTCTCCCCGCAATTGAGAAGATAGCGTATGGATAAGAGTGGTACCCAGGCTCTGAATATCTTCCGGTTCAAAGTCTTTGGGTAAACCGATCCCATCATCCGTGACCTCCAAAACAACGGCATTACCTTCTTCAGAAACCGTTATAGCTATGCTACCGGTTTGCCGACCCTTAAAAGCGTGCTTGAAGCTGTTCACTACTACTTCATTGAGAATTAGAGCCGCGGGAATAGCCTGATTTATGTTTAGGCGTACTGAACCCAAATGAAAGTCAACCGTGATTTCCTTGTCAGTAGTATCGATGGTGTCTGTAATAGTTTGAACCAGTTCCCGAATATAATCACCGAAATCCACAACCGAGAACGTCTCTGTCTGGTATAGTTTTTCGTGGATCATCGCCATGGAATGAATTCGGAGCTGACTTTCCTTAAGCAATTTATTCAACTCCTCATCATCCGTATTCATGGACTGAAGCTCCAGCAGTCCGGAAACCACCGCCATATTATTTTTAACACGGTGATGGATCTCTTTAAGCAGTACTTCTTTTTCTATAAGAGAGGCCTCAATGATACTCTCTTTCTTTTTACGGTCAGTCACATCAAATAAAACCGTCTGAATGGCCTCTTTCCCCTGATACTCTATAGGAATGGAACTGATCTCCACATCCCTTATTTCCCCATCGAGGGAAATGATCTTATGGTCATGCGCTTTCTCAATTTCCTTATCCTGTTCAATTTTTTCTAATCGTTCCTCTATCTCATCGACATAATCAGGATGACTAAATTCAAAAACCGAACGTCCGATCACCTCTATTGGTTTTTCGGCACCGTAAAGCCTTGCGCCTGCCTCATTAATAAATACAATCTCTCCATGGATCGTCACCTGAACAGCCTGGGGATTATCCTCAACCAGATGCTGCCATTTCTGTTCGCTCTTAATCAAGTCTTCCTTGGCCTTTTTGGAGGACGTAATGTCTTCCGCGATGCCAAAAACACCAACAATTTCGTCGAACACTTTCATGGGAAAGTTATTGACCCGCAGGTCCCTGATATCCCCTTCTTTTGTTTTAATTTTTATCTCGTACTCCTGTACCTCTCCCCCTGCAGCAGCTTCAAAATGGCTGATCGTTCTCTCAAGGTCATCTTCTACAATGATGGGGGCAAAATTCATATTCAGCAGCTCGCTCTCGGGATATCCTGAGATCTCTTCCACTTTCTTGTTAGCCCCCATAAAATTGCCTTCCATATCAAAGTAGTAAACGGGGTGCGGATTGTTCCTGAACAGTGACATAAACCGCTGCTGGTTTATTCTAATCTGTCGCTGCCGTTGCTTGAGCTCAGTAATATCTTTAAATACTGTCTGTGCAGCATTTTCCCCTTTATAGACAATAGGAACCGTATGCACTTCCACCTGCTTTTCTTCCCCGCTCAGCATCATCAAAGTCTGTTCAAAAGAGCTGATTTTCTCACCTCTGTTCACCTTTTCAATACGTTTAGTGATGGATTCTTTGTCCTCGTCAGGAACAAAATCCAATACTGACTTTCCCAATACTTTATCTTTATCGTCAGTGCCGTAAAGCTCCAGAGCTGCTCGATTCACAAAGTTTATTATTCCCCCGGTACTGATAATCACCGGAAGAGGATTGTTGTTTACCAATTGGTGCCATCGCTGTTCGCTCTCCTTCAACCTTTTTTGGGACTCAAGCCGATCAGTAATGTCCCAAACGAAACCTGCTAAAAAAGTGGTGCCATTTCTCTCAAAAGCCGCTGCATTTGCCTCCAGGTCTACCAGGTTTCCGTCTTTTTTACGGTGCCGGGTCCTGAATTTAACTCCCCCTTCCTGATGCACCTGCTTAACAAAATTCTCCCGGTACTCTTTGGTCATGCCCTCCCTGAGATCGGTCAGCTTCATGGAGAGCAGTTCATCCCGGCTATAGCCGACTAACTCGCAATAGGCGGCATTTACATCGTGAATATTGGCATGTTCGTCAACCAGGATATAACCTTCATTCAAAGAAGAGATAATTCTTCGATGCTCTTTCACCTCTTGTTCCAGCACCTTGTCGGTAGTATCCTCACAAGAAGTGAGTTCCGCCAGGTGATATCCGCCTCCATCTTTCTCACCAATAGGTTTAAGGCTCAGGATTGCTTTTTTGCACAGCTCCTTATTGACAAACAAGGTTAACTTCTCCTCCTGTTCAATAGGAAAACGGATTTGTTTCAGATCACTTGCAATTGTGTCTATGCAATTGCCCAACAGCTTTTTAGAATCTAAGCCGCTGATTTCGCAAAATTTTTGATTAACCCATTCCACTTTTCCCTCTCTTGAAAGTATAGCAACACCATTCAGCGACTTTCTGCTAGCTTCTAAGAACAGTTCCGCTTTTAAATCATCCATTTATTAATCACCTTAGGAATTCTTAAAATGGTTCTGGCTACATTTTCCGATGATATTTTAAAATGATGTTATCCCGAAATAGGTCTATAACTTTAAGTATAAGCATTTTAAACTGTAGGGCTTAATGTTATTTTATTCATCCTTGAACCGCAAAGTTTGTCTAAATCCAATAGAAGAGTTTCTATAAGAACCTATCAAGCGAGCCGCTTATGCCTGGAAATCTAATACCGCTAGCTGCACTTATTATTTGGCTGCATGCAACCCTGCTATTTGCACAACAGAAAGCCTTTGAAACTATTTCTGTAGGAGCTACCATGGGATATACCATTTCCGGTAATGAACTTTTAGATAGCTGGGATTCCAAACCAAGCCTTCAGCTCAATTTCCGAACTCCTTTTTATGCCGGTGAACTCGAAAGCGGACTGCGTTACTCTAAATTCACTCATTCACCGGAATTACCGGATTACTCCGATTTCCGCACCACCTATATTTTCCTTGGATGGGGCTACGACTTTGCCGTAAGTGAGAATTTATTTATAAGTCCCTTACTAAGATTCGGCACCAAATTTTTTCATTATAAGAATGCCAAACGATATCCGAGTCCAAGCGGCTCATGGTTTTATGCTTTCGATAGCAACGAAAGTGAATTTGCCTACGAGTTGATTTTTCGCGGGACCTATCGTCTATCCGATAAATTCAGTGCCTATGCAGACCTATCTTACAACCGTACACTGACCTATCATCCCATCCAACTGAACTACCTCTCGGCAGGTATTATGTACACCTTTGACACCCCAAACTGGTTAAGAAAGGGACTAAAATGAGGTTTTTACTATTTCTGATATCCATTCTCACCGTACCTCACTTTGTGATGGGACAGGCATTGTCGGAAGTAAAGTCCGATACTCTAACCGATGCTACCGCACTTCGACCGGCGGACCTTGTAATTGGCAATCCCAGTTGGAGCTTTTCTTCAGTTGACATGTACACTTACCATTTCAGCAACGGACTATATGGTAATTACGGGATGCAACCCTCCCTAATGATTGACGAATTACCTGTAGATATCAATTTTTTTGGATGGCAAAGCCTGAATATGCTGCCTATTTACCTACCGGGTGTTGAAGGGATAACAACGAAATCCAGTCCATCAACATACCAACATACCGTACATACAGCAGGCGTCATTGATTTTCAAAACAGTCCAGTAAGTCCCGGTTTGCATGCCGGCGGGAATGTCTATCTGGGCAATGAAACCGGAGACCCCGGTCCCTGGGTATATGATTCAACCAAGGTCACACCGAATGTCGATCGCTGGGGACCTGATACAGGGGGACAAATTTCTTTCGGAAAAGATAGCTGGTACGGGCGTGGCACGTATGTCTTGAGACGCCATCAGCAGACCGACCCCCTGACTCATCAGAGAATACACCGCACCATGAGAGCTCTTGGAGGCACCCGCTTTTATCCTGTTCAAACCAATTCACAAAGCGGAATGTTGGAAGGCGGCTATAAATCTGACAGGCTTACTATCAGGGCAAGGGGAATTGTTGCCGAAGATCGCAATTATCTCTTCTTGCAGCCTTTTGGCCGGGAAGTACCCTCAGAAACCCGGTACGGTCAGCTTGCATTCGATGCCAAATACAACCGGGAATCCTGGAATTTCGGTTTACGATATATTGTGAATCAGAAAGAGCTAACAAAAAGAAATCCCGATCATGACTATGTTTTTGACTGGAGCCAGCTCGGTAATCTGCTCAAAGGATCCGCTGCCTATTCAAATAATAACTACACCCTAACCGGTGCTATTAGCTACGACGATCTAACAACCAAGGCTCCGGGAATACGTAGAATCAATGACGCCATAACCGGTATATTGGTGAGCTTCGACTTATCAGCAGGTGGTACATCCCGTTACCGGTTCAACGCGGGTCTGAATGTATCCCGCCGTCAAACTGCAAAAACAGTTAGTGCTCTTTACAACCACAATGAAGGTGAAGGATGGGAGATGCAGCTTGCCGCTACCTATAGCGAAACGCTTCCAATCCGTCAGAATTCATTTGGTTACTGGATAACCCGCGGTTATAGTTTTTACAGGGAACTCGGTATTCAACTGGATTCCCCTCTTAATCTTGGGAAAAACAGTCTCTATCATTTCAATCTTCAAAATACCCTTGAGCTGTCAGAGCGGCTTAGTTTCTCTCTTAATTCGGAGCTGACGCACCATACCGATCTCAACATCCCCTGGCAGGAAGTGGACTATGATTTTGGAACCGGATCAACACCGGGTAGCTTTGAAATTACCGGTGAACAGGGTGCACGTTTCGGTTTTGAAACGTCCGCCACCTATCAAACTATGGATTGGCTTAGACAAAGACTTTCCACTCATTTTCGTACTACCCTTCTGGGTTCGCGAAGGTATAAAAACTATTTTCGCCAGGTTCCCGGAGTCCAAATTTCATACCGGTTAGACCTTGCCCCGGTCCGAAATTTTGCCGTTTCCTTGCAAGGCAGGTACCGCAGTTCAACCCGATGGATAGAGTTCAATGCGCTGGACGGAAGGGAATACCAGGATATCGACAATCTATTTCCCGTTTTTTCAGGAACCTACGACAGCACCTTGCCTTCTCAGGTAGATCTGGAGATTGGTGCCCTAAAATGGTTCTGGGAGAGGCGGCTAAGTCTACAGGTAACGGTTCAAAACCTTCTTAATGAAGAAGTAGGGTTGCATCCCATTGGTGCAGATCGCGCCCTGATGTTTAACATCAAAGCCACGGCGACTTTTTGAAGGTCGCCGATTGCTTTGATGGTGCTGTTCAACTCAACAGGTTCTTTTGGTGAGACTATTGCGGGTAATAGAGATCCAGCTCCACTCTTCTGTTCTGCTCGCGTCCTTCCGGTGTATCATTGGATGCTATAGGTCTCGTTTCACCATAGCCGAATGCTGCTATGCGATCAGCATCCACACCCTGCTTTACGAGGAAGTCCTTAACCGCATTGGCACGGTCGATGGAAAGCTCGAGATTTGCATTTGAATTGCCCGTATTATCGGTATGGCCCCTGATAATCAGACGCAGTTCTGTATCCTCCTGCATTATTTGAGCCAGCCGGGTAAGTTCATCATAAGAGGAAGGATCAATGTTGGAGCTGCTGACCCTGAACTGCAGACTTTGTATAATGTTTTCAAGGTCTCGTTGTACGGTTTCTTCCAGCTGTTTGGGCTCGGGCTTAGGACATCCGTTATTTTCTGCTACTCCTGCTTCCTGCGGGCAATCATCTTCTGAATTGATAATTCCGTCACCATCGGCATCTTCCGGGCAACCGTTATTTGCCCGATTTCCGGGTCGTTCGGGACAAGCATCCTCATCATCTAATAACCCGTCACCGTCGGTATCATTCGGGCAGCCTTCATTTTCAAAACTGCCTGCCCGGTTAGGACACCGATCTTTGCTGTTGATGATGCCGTCGCCATCGCTGTCAGGACATCCGTCCAGTTCTGACCTTCCAGCAACTTCAGGACAGGCATCGTTATTATCTTCGATACCGTCACCGTCACTATCCGGGCAACCCCAGAAAGAAGTTCCATACTTGTTCGGACAGAGATCATCCTTGTCTTTGATACCATCCCCATCGGCATCCTTGGTTTTGTTAATTCCGAACTTTATACCAACCGAATAGACCATGAAATCATCGTGATCGGTTCCATCAATATCAAATTCGCCGCCCCTTCCGTCGATACCGTCCGAAAAGGTGCGATTATAGGTGGCGTTGGCGGTTGCGTAAATGTTATCCGTAATCCTAATATCCGCACCCAGCTGAAGCGGAATCTGGAATGCCGTTTTGTTACTTGTAGGCAGTTCCTGCAATTCCCTCGGCGAGATAGAGGTGATACGATATAAACTGCCCCAAACCCGTGTAATACCAAAGCCGGTACCGATATATGGCTGAACCGGATAGGGATTCCGCAGCGGGCGAAATTTCAACAGGGTGTTTACGTTTATGAAATACTTTTCAAACTGGGTAAGCCTTTTCAGCGGACTGATTGGATCGCCAAAGTTCTTATAGTCCAGCTGTCCATAAATAATGGCAAGTTCTAGATCCAGATACCGGTGCAGATACTGGCTGATTCCGATACCTCCGGCCCAGTCAGCCCCAACATTAAACTCCAGCATTTCATTGCCCAGATCACCGTCAAATTCCTGGTGTCCGAAATAGGCATTCAACCAGGAAGGCTGATCCTTTGTTTGAGCTTCTGCTTGACTGATTCCAACAAATAAAATTGCAAGCGTTAAGAGTGTCTTAAATAACCGGATTTTCATGTCGTATAGGTGGTCTCTATTAATGTTTGGCGAAGCTGAACTATTTTTTTTTGCTTTAACTAGATTACCATTTTCAATCTATTTCTACAAATGAGCAAACTAAAGATATAACAATCGAAACTATTACTCATCTAATAATTGATTGAGGAAATTCTTAAAGGCATCAGTGTTATAATTAGCCATACCTCGTTTCTTCGAAGCCAGTCTTCCATCACGTCCAATAACATAGGTAGTCGGTATAACACTGCTCTGAAAAACTTCCGGACGTCTGCCGGCCAGCTGATAGGAACCGAAAGTGAAACCCTTTCTTTGCAGGAAGTCTTTTGCTTTCTGAGGGTCCTCATCCAGAGAAACCATGACAAAGGTGAGCCCCGGCTTGTCCCTAAATTCTTGATAGAGCGATTGAATGTTTGGCATTTCAGCAATACAGGGCGGGCACCAGGTTGCCCAGTAGTTCAGGAAAATTACCTGACCTTTAAACTCAGACAGGTTGGTAGATTCGCCCTCCAAGCTAACGAGCAGCATATCATAATCAATCGTTTCCCGATCGGCAGACTCCATATCCGTATCGGCTTGTATGATTCCGGTCCAAAGAATTGCCTGCTGCAAACGTCCGATTATTTCGGTATGCCACCCCATTGCATATACGAACAAACCTATACCCAGAATGACTATCCAGTCCAGCACTTCTCTTTTCCAGGTTCTATTCTTCTTTTGTGTCTCTTTCTCCGGCATGACCTCTTTCCCTAGATGAATGTAGCGATCTCTTCTAATGGTTTCTTAGTAATATCAGGCACTTTAACATTTTCTTTCGGATATCCGACAACCAGCAAGAGGAACGGACTCTCATTTGAAGGCCTGTCTAATATTTCGTTTAAAAACCCCATCGGGCTCGGCGTATGTGTGAGAGAGGCCAGGCCAGCATTATGGATAGCCGTCACCAGCATACCGGTTGCTATTCCCACCGACTCTTTTACGTAGTAGTTTAGCACCTTATCCCCTTCATCAGTTAACCCATACTTCTCGGCAAATATGGCAATCAGATAGGGCGCCTTTTCAAGAAAGGGCTTTTTTTCATCTGTGCCCAGTGGAGCCAAAGCCTTGAGCCATTCTTCGGAAGCCCTTCTCCCATAAAACTCCTTTTCTTCCTCTTCGGCAGCGGCACGAATTTTCTTTTTAACCCCGATATCCTCTATAACGACAAAATGCCAAGGCTGCATATTTGCCCCGTTTGGTGCAGTACCTGCAGCCCTGATACAATCTTCAATGATTTCCTTGGGAACGTGACGTTCTGAAAATTCACGCACGGTTCTTCTTCTCTTTAACAGCTTATAAAAACTTCGGGCGCGTGCTCGCATTTCTTCCACAGGATACTTTTTGTAATCGTTGTATAAAACAAAGTTTTGTTTCTCAGTGGTCATATCGGTGTTAAATTTCGAAACCGGTTAAAATTAAAATTGGGCCTTCTGCTTTTAAACCCATCATAAACTAATTCTGAGTAACAACTCTACAGCCCACTCTCTCGGGATGATCTTCAACAAATCGATCAGCGGGAATATCCCGGATAATCCAGAACATCAGAAAGTCTCCGCCGGCTGCCAATGTAAATATAAATCCAAATATAAATAGCCATGCATTACCCAATAGCAGGCTGACAGTAAAAGGTAGCATACCCAAAAGGATACCCGGTGATAAAATGCCCCATCTATAAGCGTCTGCAGCTATTGGTTTTTTGCAGTGTGCATAAGGTGTTACTACCCGTAATTTAAAGCCATATTTTATGTCATCCCAATCCAGACCCCCCATTTTCATCCAGGTTACACCATGCAACAATTCATGAAGAAATGTCCCTGTTACCAAGAGAAGCAAAGCAAAACCGTAATGCCTGTACATGACCAGAAGATCACTGCTTGTTTTTCCCCAACCCCAAACCAGGCTGTATGTGTATACTATGAGCACCGCAAGAGGTACCACTATCAGCAGACTTTTCCAATTGGCCTCAATTATGGAGAGGGAATATTGATCGCCCTTTTGACTCATAACTACCCTGAAGCCTCTGATTGTTTTAAAAATGTTATCCACTCTTTTTGCTGATGAAATCTCTCCTCAAACCGTTTTCTATGATCCATTGCTTCCAATTTGGACAACCAAAGCTCCGCAAGTTCCCACTCCTGCAAATATCCAAGCAGATGCAACATGTAGAGATACCGGTCAAAGTAGCGGGTATTCAACGGGAATTCAGAAAGCAGTCTAGAATAAGCAATGAATTTCGACCATTGTTCCTTTTCAGCTACCTGACTCATAGTCAAAATTTTGGTCCTGTATAATAAATCAGGATACATATTTTCCTGTACAAGCTTATTCTCATATCTAAGATCCAGGTAATAGCTCCATTGCAGGGAATCCGATCGGGTTTCAATGGCGGCTATTAATAATGAATCAGGTTCCGGATCTTCTTCAAATAGTTTAACCCCACCGCTCAGATATTTACCTGCCTCTGTATGATCCCCGGTAAGTCTAAAGGCATCGGCATAGAGAAGTTGTAAATCAACCAGCGTATCCTCGATTGCGGCTCTTTGTTGTACGCGTTCAGGATTGCCTTGCTGTAGATTTCTGAACGTCCATTCAGTTTTAATAAAAAGATTATCCGGTTTCAGAATAAAGGCCTCATCCAGACTATTGACTGCCTTGGCGGTATCTCCATCAGCCAGATGATATTGATAGTCATCCCAGTGAGCAGCAAAATCCGACACTATATGCGGACAGTCTTTCTCAAATAAGGAGGGGATGCTGAACAGTCGACGTGCTATTCTTTGATCTACAGAATCCACGCTTACGGTATCTAGATGATTATGCCAACCCCTGACCAATTCACTGAACGGTTGACGGTAGGCGTCCGAAAAGTCACTGCTGCGATATGCCTGCTTGAAGTTCGAGACGGGGTAATCATCAAGTAGATAGCGCACAAATGAGCCGGAAGTAGTATAGTTGACTGTCGATCGACCACCGTAAAACCCCAAGGGTGAAAGTGAATGTTCCATTTGGTCAGCATCCGGCAAGGGCTTTTCCGAGGCTACGATCTGGTCGATAGTGGAGTTGGTGGACTCATCGGGGGCAACGGCCACAGCCAGACCTTCTATCAAGCCGATACTCCAACTGGCATTCAGCAACCGGTTTCCAAATTGTTTGGCTAAAACATGAACCATCTCATGCTTCAGGCTTCCGGAGAGCTGCTGTTTTGCTATATGAAGCTGATCCTGCTCAAGCCAAACCGGAACATAACTGGTAAACTTTGCGCCTGTCAGTTTTTTCTTTTGCCAGGGGTGTGCATAGAGGTAACTTTCTATACGATGATTCTCATTTTTCGGTGACAGCTCAAGCTTTTGACTAATCTGGTTATAATAGAATTCATGCTCCTTCACTAAAAGATCAATTTCATCAACGGTATATGAACCTTCATCATAGTAGAGTGTAAAGTGATCTGATTCTCTTTGGCCTCCCAGCTGTTTCTGAATATAAGTTTCCGGAGATATGATGCCCAACTGGGGCAGGTACAAGTAGAAGAGTGCTATGGCAGAAATCAATACTGTAACAAAGACTTTCGCAATGGACGAAGATCGGGTATGAGGGATCGACCAAAGCAGACAAATCCACATCAGAGTCAGCAATCGAAAGTTGAGCAGGCTGCCCGTTACCTGAACAGTCTCGTCATAGATGGGACCCGGCCAGCCGCCCCACACATGGTTAAAGAAATAAACCTGGGGGTAGCTATAGAATTCCAGAATCAAAGCGCCAAACGAAACTCCCAAAAGAACGAGAACCGTGACCATTCGTCCGTAGGGGATATTCAAGATTCGAAAAAGGCGTCCTACAGCTGTTCCAAAAAAGACACTCGGTATGGGAAAGAGCACCCAGAAGTAAAGACCATGTAAACTAAAACAGCCCGCAAGTATAGTATAAACCAGTAGTGGAAGTCCGAACAAATAGAGATACCCTAGAATAGATAGAGCTTGTGAGATATCATTACCATTTGAACTCTTTTTGGAGGCTTTCCATCCCGCCCAAAAACATCCTATAAAAGCTGCGAGAAGTGCCGATTCGATATGAAAATCACGGAGAAGGGGAATTGAAAGGGCAACCAAACCCAATGCTATAGGTAATAACAGTTTATAATTTTTAAGAAAAGCCCATTTCATGATTAAATGTAGAGAAGATCTTTATATAAATCTGTAGCCTAGATTTTAAAATCAGCTTAGTATTTTACTAAACTTTGCTACCTGAATTTCAGTCGACTATTGATTCCCGGCCTATATTTATGGATATAACCGTAAGGGAATGGTAATTGCCATAATCACGATGCCAACTTTACTGGTTCAAGCATCCACGCTTGAACCGGCCATCATTGCTTATGACAACCAATATTAATGAATCCGGCAACTATTTCTCCATTCTCCTTTTCCACCGTCTGCTTTGCTCCCTTCCCCCGTAAAAATCCCTAGTTCGCAATACCCGCCCAGTATACCCAGTACATCAATACGAACTGAAGCGGCAGCCTTACGATAAGCAATATACTATATAATTCAGACCACCCTCTTTTACGGATGGATTTTACTGCCATATCTATATTGGCAGGAAAAACAGCTATTAGCAATAGAATGAGTCCGATACTTGCCTCAAATCTGACTTCGGGCAACAGTATTCCTAATCCCCCGGCTATCTCAGCTACACCGCTCAGGTATACCATCAATGTATGTCGAGGGATGTAATCGGGCATGATTTGCACAAAAAAGGCAGGCTTTAGGAAATGAAGAATGCCGGCCAGCATAAATGATGCACCAATGAGGTAGTGGTGAAATTCCGGGCTAAGCAGAAATTCGATTGTCATCGATCAGTCAGGATTGGAGGCTGAATGATGTGATCACTCTTGAAAGACTCTATCCGCATAATTGCATGTTTCATTACTATTTCTTGAACATGGTTGTGAGTATGAACCAAATGTTCTCCTTTCTTTCCAGCAGTCTTCTTTTAAAGTAGGGGAACCACATTGTGCCATAAGGAACATAGACGCGCGTATTGTATCCTTCTCGGGTCAGCTCTTCCATGGTATCCTGCCTCAATCCATAGAGCATCTGAAATTCAAAACGCGGCTTGCCTATATTATTCTCGGTGGTGTACTCTTTGGTCCACTCAACCAGCTCGTCATCATGAGTGGCAATGCGCGGGTATGTGGTTTTTTCAAAGAGAATTTTAGCATACTCCTTAAAGGCTTCCCGGATAGCAGGCATATTCTGGATGGCAATACGCTCCGGTTCCTTATAGGCGCCTTTGCACAGGCGAATATCGGCACCCATCTCAGCCAGTTCCGGGATATCATTCTTGCTGCGATGCAGGTAGGCCTGGATGACAATACCAACGTGTTTGCCGTATTTTTTAAAGGCTTCCTTGAACAGGTCAATCGTCACCTGTGTGTAATCGGATCCTTCCATATCAATTCTCACAAACTGATCCTCCTCACGGGCCACATCAAGCAGCTTAAAGAGATTTTGCTTGCAGTAATCATAATCGATATCCAGGCCGAGCATGGTAAGCTTAATAGATATGGTGCTTCCCAAACCGGCCTTCTCTATACTGCGAAGCAGCTCGATATACTCATCGACCGTCTCATCTGCCGTTTCCCGATCCGTGACATTCTCACCCAATAAATCAAGGGTTATCTTTATGTCTTTGCTGTTCAGATCTTCAACCTTGGGTATAGCTTGCTTTAAATCTTCTCCGGCGACGAATCTCTTGGCAAGTGCAAATGGTAATTTCATCTAAGCAATTCTCTTAATTTTTGGGAGACACGAAAATAATAAAATGCATGCAAAAGATATAGGGCTAACTGCCACCTGTTGAGCCAATTATGTATCCGTTGTACAATAGATTGCCGTACGGTTACACCGCCTGAAACTATTTGAAGATCTCACCGTATTGGGTAATGATTGTAACAATAAAGCAACTTGAAAAAAGAGGATTTATGAGTACCAGAGATCGATACAAAATGAAAGTACTTCTTATTTTTGTACTGTCATTTGCAAGTATGATACTGTTGGTTTCCACAGCATCAGCAAATACAACGGTTAAGGATGAACCTTACCGAGTTGAAGAATTTACCGTGAGCACCCCCGGTAATCTGAATGTACGTACCTCGGGCGGGCATATCACTGTTAAGGCTTCAGAATCCAATCGTGTACGCGTAGAAATGTATGTCCGAAAAAACGGAAGGGATTTATCCGCATCCGACTATGACCTGGATGATTTTGAAATCGACATAAGTCAATCCGGAAATACCGTTAGAGCTATAGCCAAAAGAGAAAACGGGAATAACTGGAAGTTTTGGAATAACAATAACGTCTCCATCTCATTTGTTGTTTACACCCCGCGTGAAATGAGCAGTGACCTGAAAACCAGTGGCGGACATATTGAAACCGACGGACTTAAAGGTAACCAGGAAATTGCAACCAGTGGCGGTCACCTGCAGCTTATGAACCTGATGGGCACCGTAGATGCAAGGACCTCGGGCGGACATATTGAAATAAGTGATTTCGAAGGAGAGATGAACGCAAGAACCAGCGGAGGCCACATCAATGTGCTAAATACCAATGGAAGCATAAACCTGCGTACCTCAGGCGGTCATATCGATCTTGAAAGAATCAGCGGAACTGTAGAGGCATCCACCAGTGGGGGGAGCATAAACGCTGATATTGCCAGTATCGGACAATTTATAGATTTACGAACCAGCGGTGGCAATGTAAATATTTCAGTACCGGATGGTCTGGGTATGGATCTGGAATTGCGCGGAAACAGAGTCCGTACCGAACTTAAGAACTTTTCCGGCAAGGTAGAGCGTGATGAAGTGGAAGGAAGCATTAACGGAGGCGGCCCAAAAATTTCCGCCCGGACTTCCGGCGGTACCGTACGAATATCGTTTATCTAACAGAATTGCCTCTCAAATTGCAAAGCCGGCTAGATTGAATCTTAGCCGGCTTAGTTTTATTTAAACTCTTCTCTTCTATAAATATATCTGGCAGAAACGGGATTCTCAGTGAATAGGTATAGTCATTCGGACTCGACCAGCAACTTAAGATTTTCATAGGAAATCTGCGACTGCTGCTTCATCATAGATCCTGAAAAACGGATAATCGGTTTCCACAAAACACCGTTGCCTTCGGCTGTGGTCAAGGCGGTAAGCTGTGTTTTGGCAGAATCAATAACGGTAAAGCTTATATCAACCTTAGAGTTCAGGGGCTCACTTTGCATACTGAAAGCATATCGTTTATTGGGTTCAACGTCGGTCACCTCTTCCGTGATTTCAAACTGTTCACCATCAACATCAAAGAACAGCTTAAACCTGCTCCCGGAGGTTAAGGGCTCTCCTTCCAGTTTTTCTATTCCTGTTACCCCATATAGCCACTGATCGATCTTTTCAGAATCGGTAAATACCTGCCAGACCTCTTCCACCGGTGCATTGATAGTAATACTATTTTCGTACTCGGCTCTGGGACTAATCAAACCGATCAGAAACATGGCGAGTATCAGCAGCAAAATGATACCGCCGATAATTTTTAAAGCTTTCATAAGCTCCCTCCCGGATTTGTTATAGTTGAGGGGAAAGTATAAACAAGCCGTTCGAGATATCACTTACAATGACAATCCCACTTTCAAAATAGGGATAATTGCTCCAAGCTCCGTCAAATCTCGTTGCATTATCTAAAGGATAGGTATCAAAAAAAGCAACTTCACTCAAATTTCCTGAGGATATATCATCAAGATTTAATATCCGAAGTCCAGATGTATAGTTTGCCTGATATACGTGATTATCCCTAACATACAGATTGTGATCAATTGAGTTGCTTTCGCCTGTATAGGTTCCTATCAGCATTGGATTTTCCAGATCCTTAACATCCCAAATATAAGTGGTTGTCTGTGTACCAATATTGCTTTCGTCTAGCTCATCATCTAAGAGAAAATATTGATGATCTTCCGTCAGCCACCCTTGATGGGCATAACTCTGTCCGGAATAATCACTTTTCCCTATAGTCACTGTAGATGATTTATCCGTCACGTTAGCAATAACCAGATGTGTTTCGCTTGAATTAAAACAAACTTCATCTCCCACATAATCAATATCCGGTCCGTTATATATCACACATTGGGTATCGTGAACATAACCGGTAGGGCTAGTACCATTTGGGGTTGACCTGGCAAATCCGACTGATGAATCAGCATGACTACCTGCAAAGACCGGATTCAAGGGGTCACTTATATCTAAAATATATAATCCTCCCCCCACTTGATTTGATCCGGCCACATATGCATATCCTGATTCCTCATTGATTGCAATATTATGAGCATTACCAAAAGCTGTAAAGTGTACATTCTCTGTAAAAGTTACAGGAGGTTCCTCAATCCCTCGCAATTGAGTTAAATCAAAAACCTGAAGTCCATGAGGCTGGCCGTCACTAACTATAAAAGCATGATCTTTATACACTTTAACATCCCGCCATGTCGAATTCTCTTCTTCATCATACAGATTTTTAGAAGCGGAACTCTTCATTTTATTATTTATGGATTCAGGAAGCGTACCAATAACCAATGGCTGGGTAGGTGTGCTTATATCCACGAATGTTACTCTATCCGTCATTCCCACTAAAGCATATTCCTTACCGGTTTGAGTGTCAGTCCATCCCCAAATATCGTTTAACCGTTCTCCCAAAAGATCAGCAACAGGAATATGTGCCAGTAGATTTACATTGCTGCAAGGATATTCGCCCGCCAAACCACTTTCACAATCTGCCGAGATCACCGGAGTATTGCCCACATCATCGTTATCGGTATCATCAATATTACCGGAAGGGGTATTGCTGCATGAAGCAATCAAAAAAGCCATAAGTAACAAAACAATTGCTCGTAAACGTGAATTGTACATAGTGATCAAACTTGGTTTGCGGCAGGTAAGAGCCGGTATGCGTGCAGGTAGCCTTTAGGTGTTAACTCTTGAAGAATCAGTTTATTACCTATATCAATACCTGGAGACGTCTGAGTATATTATCAAAAGTTTTCACTAAATAAAAAAGAAAGACCCTTTTGGTGGTCTGTGAAGGGGTGTGTTTAAAATTCTGAACGGACATAGAATCGAAATCCAATAAAATTAACCGGCAGGATGTTATTCCTGCCGGGTTCTCACCTTCTAAATCACAGTTCTGTTTAATTACCGTCTGATGCCGTTACCACCGGTTGGGTAATATAAGAAAGATCGGGACGCATAGATCCTTCTCTCCTTTCAATCTTCCATGTGATGGCCATAGTCTTTTCCATGAGTTTTTTACCTGCATAACCCATTTTCTTCATATTTTTCTCATAATTACTATAGAAATCTGAAGCATTTTTTGCTGAATGAGCTACGATGACAAGCGGCATATCCGTTCCCATGTCACCCATATACAAACGGTAGCCTTGTTGTATATCCATGCTTTTGTTCAGTTCAATCCATTCTTTGGCGATTTCTGCAACTTGAGCTTCCTTCCCTGGGTATACATGGTAGAAATCCCAATGCCGGAAATCCATACCAACATTCATTTGATTTCCGTATTCGGGTTTATAGGATAATTCTGGATGCAAGCGAACCATATAGTCTCTGTGACTGTGGTAGTTGCCGCTGAACATATTCATGTTTCTATCAAAAGCTTCTTTACCAATTTTATCCTGAAGCTCCGCAAAGCCGGCATTGATAGCATCGAGTCCAGCATAATTGCTTACCGGACTGATATAAATATAGGTGAAATCATCACCGCTGGCAGCTGAGTATTGCATACCTGCAATAGTATGCTGCTTCATTAAATCAGCCAGATTCTTGGCGGCTTTTTCATATTCGACCACTCGCGAAGGTATTACTACATCTTCGTGAATTGTAAATAATTGAGTAGCAGCTGTTTGATCCTGGGCATGAACAGCCAGTAAAGGAAGCAGACTGACCATCATTGCTGTAATTAGAGAGATTGGTTTGCAATTCATAAGTCACCTCAACAAAGGTTAAGTTTTTGAGAAATGGAATCCCGGAATTCTAACCCCTGCGCTACCTTATTAAGTAATTTATTATACTATATTTATGCGCAACATCCCGGAATTTGAAATGTACTGCCGGCCGTCGTTATGCGCAATTAAATTTTGCTTTACCCATAAACTCGTTCTTTAACTTTTTGGGTAATTTTATGTATCTAGTATTCCACCCAAATCGCAAAATCGTAATATTATGAGATCCCTACTTTTAAGTGCTTCACTATTGGTATTGATGAGTTTTTTGACGCTGCAAACTGCAAAAGCTCAGCAGCCGGATCCACAAAACCCGGTTCCTAAGAATTTAGCCGTCCCCTCTGAGTGGGAGGTTCGTCTGGATAATCCTGATGAAAGTGTAATCATCGGCTCTGACCCGGAATCTGCCGATATCTACTTCGTCAATATGAAACCGGGGTGGCATATTACTACCGGCCCGCGAGCTATCTTCTGGCATCCGGAAAGCATGGCTGAAGGTACCTACCGGGCCCACACAAAAATCTTTCTTTTTGATCCCCAGGGAAGAAATGAAGCCTTCGGTCTTTTTTTCGGCGGGCAAAATCTGAAAGTAGAGAATCAAACCTATACTTATTTCCTGCTTAGAAACAGTGGAGATTATCTTATTAAAAAGCGTACAGGCAATGAAACCACCCTGGTCAAGGACTGGACCAAGACCGATGCCATGGTTACTTATACCGACACCACAGAAAGTTCGGTTCCGAATACCTTAGCGGTTGAAGTGAGTGAAAATTCTGTCAGTTTCTTCGTTAACGGTACAGAAGTGGAAACGCTTAGTAAAGATCAGGTTGATACCGCAGGCTATGTGGGACTAAGGGTGAATCACCGCTTGAATCTTCATGTAGAGGATTTCGGAGTGGAACAGTATTAGAACTTTCTAAGGATTTTTTATCAGATAAATAGTAGAGCGATTTGCCAAATCGCTCTACTATTTAATTAAATCCGCGACAATTCGCGGCTTATACTAATACCTCTCAAACCACTCCAGTATATGCGCAACCTTCGTCATAAGCTGGCTGGGCCGGGAGGCTATGCCGTGACCCGAGCCGGGAATGCGAACCATCACCGATTCCACTTTTTTCAGCTTTAGAGCCGTATAATACTGCTCGGTTTCTGACATGGGGGTGCGATAGTCTTCTTCACCTGTCAGCAGCATAGTTGGCGTCGTGACGTTTCCAACCAGAGAGATAGGTGATCTCTCCATGTAATGATCCAGGTTATTCCATGGTAATCCGGGAAACCAGTATTTATAGAAAAAGGATGGGTTATCAGCCGTCAACACAAAGCTGTACCAGTTGATTACAGGTTTTGCCACGACTGCTGCCTTGAAACGATCGGTCTTACCGATTGCCCAGGCCGTAAGCACGCCGCCCCCGCTTCCACCGGTGATGTATAACCTGTCTTCATCTACATAGCCTTTTTCCAATACCGCATCCACGCCCGACATCAGGTCGTCATAATCCTGGCTGGGGTAGTTGTGATGGATCAGGTTACCGAATTCTTTTCCGTAGCCCGAGCTGCCTCTTGGATTGGTATAGAGCACTACATAACCTTCTGCCGCATAGAGCTGAACTTCTGCAGAAAAACGGTCTCCGTAATTGGCAAAGGGTCCGCCGTGAATCTCCAGCAGCATTGGGTAGGTTTTATCGGGATCGAAATTCGGCGGTTTTACAATCCAACCCTGAATTTTTCTGCCATCATAAGAAGACTCATACCATACCTCCTCTACCTCCCCGAGTTTTTTGTGCCCGAACAGATCCTCATTGAGCTGCGTGATCTTTCTTGCCTGTTGATTCCTGGCTGCAACTGCCACATCCGCAGGATAGCTTGGTCGGGTATGGGTATAGGCAAAGGTACCGTTTGATGCTACGGTAAAGGAACCGCTGGCATAAGGGCGTCCGATTGAGGTACCTCCCACATTTTCAGCCAGGTCCTGTACCTCTCCGTCCATAGTTACCGTCGCCACCCTGGTATTCCCTTCGTTATCATACTGAAAGTGTATCTGGTTTCCGGAGGTGACCCATTGAACATTGCCCACATTTCGATCCAGATTACCGGTAATCAACCGACTGTCTGAACCGTCACTATTCATCACATATAGTTTACTGACTTGATATCCTTCGTATTTCTCGTCATATCCGGTATACGCTATTTGTGAACCGTCGGGGGAGATAACCGGGTTGCTATCCGGACCTTTTCGATCGGTCAATGCCGTTACGGAACCGTCGGAAACAGAAACCTTATAAACTTCCGAATTATTAGGGTCATAACGCCAGTTTTCATGACGGTTGGCTGAAATTATCAAATGTTCTCCATCAGGAGTCCATTGCGGGCTACCACCGTGATTGAACTCACCCGATGTAATTTGTCGCGGCGTCCCTCCCTCGGCAGGAACAACAAACACATGGGAATAACCATCTTCCAGGTAACCGGCCCCATCGGCACGGTATTTCAACTTATCGATGACTTTGGCAGGATTGGCCCACTCAGCTCCATCCGGTTTGCCGGGCAGGGAAGCCAGCGGCTTATCTTTTTTCGGTACGAACATGGTAAATGCAATCATGCTGCCATCCGGCGACCAGGATAGTCCACCCGGTGAATGAGTCAGGTTGGTAATTTTAGCGGAATGACCGGTGTCCATCCAGCGAATGTAAAGTTCCGTGGAACTGCTTTCGGTGGAGGCATAGAGCAGCTTGCTACCGTCGGGTGACCAGCGAGGAGAAAAGTTATTGGCATTGCCGGAGGTCAAGGGACGGTGCCGGGGGCCATCGACATTGATAATCCAAAGGTTTGATTTCCGTCGGTCGTCCATGATATCCATGAAGTTCCTGACATACACAATTTGATCTCCGCCCGGTGCTATTTGCGGATCGGAAGCATATTCAAGGTCAAAGACATTTTCCAGGGCGAACAGATCAGATTGCTGAAAGGCATCGGTTGTTTGAATAGAAACAAAAAGCAGTATAAATAGTATCAGTGAACAGGCAGAACGTTTTTTAACAAGCATACTTACATCAGGTTTAATTTGAATGTGGCTCAATGTGCAAAATTGACCCGCAAAAGTACAGGAATGGAACCCTTCTTTTCCTTTTTTAACAGCTATAGGACCTGATTTTCAAATTATTACTGATGACTTCCGATAATCTTTGGGGGTACCCCCTTGGCTTATGTGTATAACCCATGAAGACATCTGATAATCTTAATCAATATTCTTAGCGTCATGAATTCAATAGTTACTAACACCAAGATACTTGTAGCAGCAGTGCTGACTACGTTTATTGCCGCAGGTTGCTCAATCAGCGACAGCAATAACAATGCACCGAAACCCGTAAATGTAAATATGCAGGTTGCTACAGCCGGTAGCGCCCCTGTTGCACCCAAAGCAACTTCCAGTCATGTTACTCTTAGCAGTGTCAAAATGCTGGTTGAGGAGCTGGAACTTGAAAGCGTAGAAGAAGATTCTTTGGATTTCGAGATTGAAAACCAGGTGATACAACTCCCATTAGACGGCTCTCCCTATCAGCTGGCCGCGGCAGATATTGCTCCGGGAATGTATGATGAATTTGAAATGGAAATCGAAGGTCTGGATGATAATGACAACGTAAATGACCCTGATTTTACAGAAGGATCAGAAGAGACCTCCATTATCATTGAAGGCTCCTATAACGGAGAAGACTTTAGCTTTCAAAGTGAAGAGGATTTTGAGATTGAATTTGAATTCAATCCACCCATCCAAATCGATGAAAATACCACCAATGTTGATATCAACCTGATCGTGGATATCAACTCCTGGTTCTTAGATGAAGCTGGCAATGAACTTGATCCGACTGACCCCGACAATAAGGAGCAGATTGAAGAGAATATCGAGAAGTCATTTAAAGCCGAAAAAGACGAAGACGATCTTGACGATGACGGCGACGATGAGGAAGATGATGATGATGATGACGACGATGGAGACGGGGACGACGATTAATTACTGACCTAAGCTACCCCTAATAGCCAGGCCCCGGGAGTGAAATCTCGGGGCTTTTTTATTTATCACCACTTAGTCACTCAGTGTACTAAGTGGTAAAAGTTATTCGAGTACGAAGCGGAAGGTTATGGTACCCCATTGCGATTGCTGCGGTACACCGGAGGGCAACCGGGTAAAACGCCAGCTCCGGAGGGTGCTCATCACTTCACGCTCGAGCTCTGGGTTCATTTTTTTGATAGGAATAATACGTCCAATAGTTCCATCTGGTTTAACCTCAAAACGAATACTAATAGTCGCTTCAATGTCGCTATTATTTTGTGGAAGTGGCTGAACCCTGGCAGTACGATCAAAATCACCCTCCCACTGAAGCTCATAAGGAGCGCTTTTCTCAGTCTCGTTTCCGGTACCTTGGTCAGCATTAACATCACCGGTATTTCCTTTGACATCACCGCTGGTCTCTGCCCCTTCCTGTTGGGTTTCTGCTTTCTTGGTCTTCGGGGGGATGGTTACCTCTTCCTGTTCCTGGGTGTCGGACTGTTGCTTGGGATCTACTTTGTCCGTTTCAGGGGTCTCAATAGGTTCTTCTTCAATTTCTTCCGTCTGCTCCGGGGCATCTACAGGTTTTACGGTTTCCTGAGTGGTTTCCTGTTGCTTTTCGATGGGATCAGGCTCTTCAGGCTGGGGCTCTTCCGGTTCAATTTCAGAAGGATTCGGTCGGGTAGCCACCTCCTGGTTCTTTACCTCAGATCGTTCAGCAATAGTACCTGCTTTAAACTCGCCGAATTCCACCTCGATAAAAGACGGTCTCGCATTTTGATTGATAGAAAAGGTATAGAGTATAAAGATGATGGTCAGCACAACATGTATGCCTGCCGTGACCATTATCGCAAAGCGATCTTCCTCATCTATGTTATCGAAAAATTTCATGTCAAAAAGTTAGGTAGAACCTCTTTCAGTAGCCATAATTATCCTTAGCTCAAGAGCCTTGGCGATATTCATGACCCGTACCGCATTGTCAATGATTGCTTCTTTATCTGCTCTCAAAACGAGCGTACCCTGAGGTTTGTTGTTTTTGGCATTTCTGATGGAAGAAGCCAGCATTCCGCTGCTCGTCAGATTGCCATCAACATAGTATTCACCGTCCTTGGTTATGGCTACCGTGATGAACTGGTTTTGTGTTTCCGCACCGGTCTCTGCTTTAGGGATATCCACTTTTATACCGAAATTGGTAACAAAAGACGATGTCAGCAGGAAAAAAATCAGCAGCAACAGTACGATATCCGTCAATGACGACTGTGAGAACAGCGTCAACGGCTCCATACGGTCTTCATCTTTGCGAAAATTCATTATGCGACTTCCTCACGTTGTTTGGCTTTTTTGGCTGACGGGGTCTGCAAAAGATCAACGAAATCGGCAGAGGCGTTTTCCAGCTCGTGAATCATCCGGTTGATCTTACCCAGCAGGAAGTTATAGAACCCATAGGCTATGATTCCTACGATAAGACCGGTTGCCGTGGTGATAAGAGCTTCCCAGATACCTCCGGCCAATACGCTTGGATTTACATTTCCCTGCAGAGACTGTATATCCATAAATGCTTCAATCATTCCGGTAACCGTGCCGGTAAAACCGATGAGCGGGGCAACGCCGGCAATAGTTGCCAGCCAGTTCATTCTTTTTTCAAGGTGAAAGATCTCTTTTTTTCCGGCGTTACGGATTGCATCTTCAATATCTCGAATAGGTCGACCCAACCTCCTGATGCCTGCCTTCAATATGCGTGCCAGAGGTTTATCAATCCCGTCACAGTAAGTCAGTGCCCTCTGTCGGTCACCGTCTTTCAGCATCCCCTCTATGGTGCGGAGAAATCCGTCAATCTCCATACGGGAGTTGTTCAAGGAGCGCCATCGCTCGGCAATAACATATACGGCCAGGAGCGATAACAGGAACAGGGGTATCATCAGGATACCTCCCTCGGCAAGCAATCCTAAAATGGACATGCTTTCATCTTGCGCTGCCAGACTCAGGGTATCAGCGGCAACGGTATCCGCCTGCTGTAGAATGATAAGTGAAATCGTTGAAAACATATGCTGTCTATTAGAATTAGATTATTGAATGCGTTTGATAAAGTGATTGCTCTTGTAAGGACTGGGCAGCGTCTGTGATGCCATTTGAGCATCTTCTATCGTCTTGAACCGGCCCAATCCTAGTCTCCAAAACGTCGTGTCCATGATATTGGCTCTTGAAATAACCGTGCGATAACCCGACTGCATCAGTTCTTCATTCAGCTTTCGTACTTTGGCTTCGTCCCGCAGAGAATGTACTACAATCGTGTAGCCGTCATCCACATTGGGCGATGCCCCTCCCCGCAATCCGTATGCGGATTGACGCGATGCTTCGGCAATGCTGGTAATACTTGAAGTCGAATTCGTATCAACCTGTTCCGAAGAATTATCCATACCAGCACTTTTCTCGTTGGTAACAGAGTCAATTGCCGAATTATTTTCCTCTCCTGCAAAATTTTCCTGTTGCCCGGGAGTGGTTTTCAAGGTCTCTTCCACAGCGCTTTCCGATACTCCGTTACTGTTACCGGTGTCTGCGGAAGTTCCAAAATATCCCAGATCGTAAAACATCCAGCCTGAAATACCCAGCGCAATGACTACCACAGCAGCAACGAGCAGTTTCCCTATTGGATCCGTTGTTTCCTTTTTCCTTTTAACAGATGAAGGCTTTTTCGAAGAAGCAGTGGGTTTCGCTGAGGCAGCCGCAGCCGGCTTTTTCTCTTTTTTCAAAGATTTCTTAGGCGTATTTACATTTTGCGCTACTTTCTGACCTTCTTCTTTTACAGGAGTTTCAGGCTTCTCTTTTTCTGCTGCAGTTTTTTTCTTTTCCGGTGCAGGTTGCTCGGGAATATCTTTTTTGATTTCCTTGTCTGTTTCCACCGGTGTGTCCATCTCCTCGCTATACTCCTCCACTCCCGGAACCGATTCTGTTTCAGAGCTATCTTTTGAAGTACGGCCGGTAGAAATATCGGGCGTCTCCTTATAGGCCCCGATCAGCTCAATGGGTTTCATACCCGCATACTTGTAGTTCACTTCCGTAGATAACTTCTCCCCGGCCTGAAAAACTATCCCATTATCTTCAAGGCTGAACGTCCCAAGGCCTGTTACTTCGAATGATTCTCCTTTGGATAATTCAGCACTGAGCTGATTCATAAAAAGATCCAGCTGTTCTTCTACCGAGGCTTTTTCAAAACCCGTCTTCTCCGCCAGTAAATCGATCAGTTTCTTTCTATTCACTGTCATTCATCAACTTTTTATCGGCAACAAATGTAATTAAATCTTTAGGAGGCATCATGACCACTCTGCCGTCATCAAACTGCTTCTGGTACTGTTTCTTGTGCTCGGGTTTGAACACACCCAATCCGTCTACTGAAACCTCATTTTTTTTCGCAATCTCTTCTCTGAGTATCTCCGAAAAAGCCCCTAAAAATTTTTGATCCATATCTTGCTTAAAGTTTTACTGTCACTCCTCCGTATAACTGCAGCGGTCGCTCGCTGTAACCTTCCCAAACCTGGTAATTGTCATCCAGCAGATTCACTCCCCGGAAATATGCCCCGAATCGTTCTGTAATTTCCAGATCCACCTGGGCGCCAAGCAAGAAAATACCGTCAAGCTCCTGTCCGGTAATGCCCGTCTCCCGCTTGCCGATGTAGTCAAGCCATCCTTCTACAGTTATGCGTTTAATCGGACTGATATGAACACTGGAATTTATCCCCCATGATTCCTGAAACGGTACTTTATCACCTCCATCCAGTTTTGGAGACTGGGCGTAGATTCTGCCATTTACCCAGAATCGTTCGGGCAGGAGCTGGTGCGTTAAACCTGCGTAAATTCTGAAATTCGTTGCATTTTCGTAGTTAATCCGGTAAAAAGAATTTCCCGGTGTCGGTGTGCTCTGTGAATAGTAAGGCAAATTCTTTGTATTCGAGTAGCTCACCCCTCCGTGTAGTGTCGAACCCCGGAAGTACTCCAGGCTGACCTCTCCTGAAGCTTTGATCTCGTAGGCGTGACGCAAAATATTATCGGAAGCAATGAACCTGTTGTATTCATGGTGCTGACGCACACTTTTCAGGTAGGGTTTACCTTCTGCTTTTCCGGTTATTTTTAACCCTTCGGCAAAGGTATGTTCCAGCTGCAGGGAAGGAGCAAAGTAGACCTTATCTTCGACGAAATCGGCTGCATAATAGACATTTGCTTCACCCGTAACTTTGGTGATATAGTTAAACAGGCGCTGGTACTGCACACCGCCCTGCAACGTGGTCCATCCTTCCTGCTGATCACCGATATCGTAGACCCCGCTTCTTACCCCGCCTTTCACCGTAAATGTTTCACTGACGTTGTTCCCGGCCCATCGTTTCGCAAAAGATGCCCGGTATACCGTTTCATTGACATCACCGGTAAATGTGTCGTCTTCCAGATCTACATCAAAATATTGCAGCCCGGCTTCTAAGTTCCATCCGTCAATAGTATTCTGGAAACGGCTGAGTTCACCACCTAAGTGAAAACCTGTATAATCTTTACCCAGCTGTTGTTGTGCGGGAAGCAGATTTTCAAGCTGGTAGAGATAGTGAAAGTCACTTTGCCCGCCTGCATTGAATTGAAGACGCGTGTCCTGATCCAGTTTCGTGGCATATTCTGCATTGGCGTTGAAGAAACGAAAACTGCTAGGCTGACCGTCCAGGTGACCATCGGAAGAAGAAAAGTCCAAATCTCCGCCTACGTAGCTGGTTTCGCTGAGCCTGTGAACGCCCCAGAAGGTAGCTTCGGGGCTGCTGTAGCTGCCATATCCCAGCCGGGAGTAGGCTTGAATATTTTCCGAGTACGTCATTGGATTATACCCCGGTGGATTTGGTCGTGAAAGTTCACTCACCGGGAGGTTGGCAACAACCTGTTCTTGTGTTTCCATAAAGGGCTGCCGATTGGGATCGACCTGGTAAACACGCGGTGTCGGATCAAAGCCCAGGATAGGCTGGCGCCGGATGCCAGGGAAGCGTGCTTTGAACTGGCTGCGAATCTCAATATCCTGAGGATCAATCTCAGGGAGCAGAGAGTTCTCAGTATCCTGTTGCTGAGCAATAGATGGAACCGTTAATACCAGTAAAAATATAGAGAAAAGAAACAGGGTAAAGTTACGTGACATTGGATTTACGTAAGTAATCAATAGTTAGCCGGTCAAACATCATTAAAGGTACTAAAAAATTAGCAACGATTAATGTGTATTTACATTGCTTTATACATTATTATCCGGGTTCTGTTTCCTTCGCTGATATTTATTCAGTGCTCGTCTGAAAGATAGGAATTACCAAAATCAGTATATAAACTGATCCTCAGAGTCAGAATAAGGGATCACCTCTTTTGGCTGCCAAAAACTTGTCGATAGCCAGAAAAACGGGGGTAAAGCAGCTTACAATAAGTATCATGGAAGCATGCGTTATGGTAGCATAAGCCAATCCGACTACAGCAGGCACCGCAAACAGCACCAAAAGAGTCTGCTTAACAAAGTAGTGATAGGTACCAATGCCGCCGGGTGAAGGTATAGCAATACCGATTGCAGAGATGACGGTTATCACAAGGGCATCAAGGAACCCCAGCTGGTAGACCTCCTGCATGTTAAACATCCAGAATGGAATGTAGGTCATTAGCGTATAACCGAACCATATAAGAAGAGTATAAAATATGAAGAGCCACCAGCGCTGTACTTCACGTACCGAAAGCAGACCGTCCTTGAACATGATGACCGCTTCTTCTATTCGTTCTACCCATACCTGAACATTTTCAAAGCGTCTTCCCAGTGCTCTTGCCGCCTTAATTGTCAAATAAACCATTAAAAGGATAAAACCTGTGAAGAACAGCACCCAAAGCACCGTTACCATGGTATAACCTTCCGTTAGGAAATGCACCGTCTCATCCCCGAATATCTGCCTCAAAAGCGAAAGGTCAGCTACGAGGTAAACAGAGACCACCACCATCAGGAATATCATGGTGGCCAGATCGATGATCCGTTCCAGTACAATGGTGCCCATCAGTTTCGACGAGCTCAAACCTTCACGTTTTGCAACATAGACAGGACGGCTGACTTCACCTAAACGGGGACCCACAATGTTGAGCAGGTATCCCACCATCACTCCGGATATTAGCGTGACCCGGCTGAGATCTTTTTTGTCGTGCTCGATAAGAAGGCGCCAGCGCTCGGCCCTTAAAAAGTGACTGCCAAGGGATGTCAGTGCCAAAGGCAAAATCCAGCCATAGCTGATATTGCGTGCATATTCCCAAAGCTCCTGAAGGTTGACATTACGGAAAGCAAGCCACAAAAAGATCCCGCCTAATACCAGAGCAAGGCCTATTTTGAACGTTTTTCTAAACATTATGGCTGGTTACGCATATCCACAATTTCAGCACCTTCCGGGTAATCAAGGTTAAACATGCCCTGTTCAGGTGCAATAAATTTTCCTTCTTTAAACGAGGTAGTAATCAGGTTGTCGGCCTGGTCTTTGGCGAAAATACGCAGCGGCATCAGATCAGTGTTGAGAGTGATTTCAACCGCCTGGAATACGGAAAAGGGATCTTCTGAAACCAAGTTTATGAAAACCTTGCCGTCTTGCCTCTCCTGACTCTCGATGGCGTAAGTAGAGTCAGCCCCGTTTAATATACGGGAGGGGGCAAAATCATCTTCCGCGGGTTCGTATTTGCTGAGAATTACCCGGTTACGGCTGTCATCAAAAACCATGGATGTTTCGCCATCGACGACGACCGACTGGTTTTGGGTCCGTACCTTGTACTTATCTTCCCCTACCCAGATAGAGCCTTTATTGGAAACGGTATCCTGGGTATAGGAATCGATATATTGGTGCTGGAACTCGGCATGGAATATCTCACCGTTGTCAAAACGTTGCTTTAGCTTATCGAAAGCCGACTGCTGGGCAGCAACCGGATTCAATAGAGCTACTGTCAGTACAAGCAGTGCGGCACCAATTAGTAAAGAAAAATCAACCTTCAAATTCGTCAAGTTCATCAAGTAATTGTTCTAATTCATCTTCATCATCCACCAGTACATCGCGTGCGGTACTGCCCTGGTAAGGACCAACCACCCCGGCGTTATACAACTGATCAATGATCCTTCCGGCACGATTGTAGCCTATCTTCAGTTTGCGCTGAAGCAGCGATACCGAGCCTTGCTGGTGAAGCACTACAATTTTTGCAGCTGCTTCAAAATATTCATCAATATCTTCCAGAGGATCCGGGATGTCGCTCACTCCATCTTCGTCCTCTATAACGGGTAAGTGATACGGATGCTTGTATCCCATTTGATTACCGATAAAAGCGGTAATCTTCTCCACCTCTTCGGTAGACACAAAAGCGTTCTGAATACGCGTCATGCCTCCTCCGTTGGTAAAAAGCATATCTCCGCGTCCGATCAGTTGGTCCGCGCCGCCGGTATCCAAAATGGTTCTGGAGTCAACTTTTGATGCCACCTGGTAGGCAATCCGTGCGGGAAAGTTCGCCTTTATGGTACCGGTAATTACATTCACTGAGGGACGCTGGGTTGCAACCACAAGGTGAATGCCTACGGCCCTGGCCAGCTGGGCAAGACGGGCAATGGGTTCCTCAATCTGCTTGCCGGCCGTCATCATCAAGTCAGCCAGCTCATCAATGACAACCACAATATAAGGCAAGTGACGGTGTCCAAGTTCTTCGTCCAAGTCACCTTCTTCATATTTCCTGTTATAGTCTTTGATATCACGAACCATGGCCATCTTCAAAAGATCGTACCGTTCATCCATCTCCTTGGTGAGACTCTCCAGTGTCTCCTGGGCCTTGGTTGTATCGGTAACAATAGGCTCCTCCGCACCCGGAAGGGTTGCCAGAAAATGGCGCTCAATATTTCGGAAAAGCGATAGTTCAATCTTCTTCGGATCAATCATCACGAATTTCAAATTGTCCGGGTGACACTTGTAAAGCAGACAGGTGATGATGGTATTGATACCTACCGTTTTACCCGAACCGGTCGCACCGGCAATGAGCAGGTGAGGCATCCGGGTGAGATCAACCAGAAACACCTCGTTTTCAATCGTTTTACCGAAGGCAACCGGCAGCTCCATATCGGTTTCCACAAAACGTTTAGTATTGATGACCGACTTGATATAAACCGTTTCCCGTGCCCCGTTAGGCACCTCAATACCAACAGCCGATCGCCCGGGTATCGGCGCAATGATGCGAAGCCCGTGAGCAGCTGTAGCCATTTTCAGGTCGTTCGCATAGCTCTCGATCTTGCTGATCTTGACGTCGGGGGCCGGTTCAAGTTCATAAAGCGTTACTGTTGGACCTACGATGGCATTAATACTGAGTATCTCGATCTTGTGCCTTTTGAGCTTGTCGAGAATGATACGCTTGTTCTCTTTAATCTCTTCCAGATCCACTTCATTACCCTCATGCGGGGGTGAATCCAGCAGGTCGATGGTCGGAAATTTATATTTGATTTCCGGTACTTCTTTGGCCTTGTCCTTATTCTGGCGATCCAGCTCTTTGGCATCGGCCTCTTCATCACCCTTCCCAACATAAACAGCAATGTCTACATCATCTTCCTCTTCGTCGACTACTTTTTCCGCTTCTCCTTTGTCAATAATAGCACGGGGTCGTTGATCAAGATCCTTAACTTCTTCCTTCTGCTGTCGCATGCGTTCCAGATCTTCTTCCTGGGAACGCTCAACAATGTCATCGATTGACTGCTCTTTGGCAGGCTCCGAATTCTGACGGGCCTGAGTCGAAGCCTGTCGCTGCTTCATCTTCTGCTCTGCCTGGCGCTGAGCTTCGATTTCCTGCTGTTCCTGCTTTTGCTTTGCTTTTTCCGCCTTCTTTTGGGCACGTTCTTCCCTCTTTTCGGCCTGTTTTTCCTTCCATTCAGCAACCGTACTTTTAATGAAATCTACTGTTTTTTGGAGGTCGCGATCGAGCAGCATCAAAACTGTGACGACAAACAACACTCCCAAAATAACGATAGACCCGATTCCTGTGATGTTTTCAAGTACCCGCGACATGGCTATTCCTGCAGAACCGTTCCATACCGAAGAGTAGGCCTCGTATCGATTATAGACCCAGCCTAAGATTGTTGAGAGCAGAACCATCGTCCATATTCCATAGGCGGTCGGCCATAAAAGCTGTTTCACATCAAAACCGCGAAAGATAAACCAGCCGTAACTGAGAATGAGTATCGGAATAATGATGCTGGTATAGCCGAAGAGCAGGTAAACAAATACGTATGACAAATAGGCTCCAACAACACCCAATCCATTCTGTATACGTAGGGCGGGACCCTCATCAACTGTAAAAATGGTATCTGTAGAAAGCGATTGGATCAGGGCGTAATCCGCGCTGTTGTAGGTAATAATGCTCAAGGCCAGCAGCGCGCCGATAGCCATGATTAATATCCCCAGGATTTCCAGCTTACGGGATTCTGATAAGCCGCTCGTAAGTTTTCCTGAACTACTTTTCTTTGCCATGAAAATCTGTAATAATTCCTTCTTTCATTACGGGCAGTACATCCATTGCGTTAACCCTGCTGCAATAAGACAAATCTTCCGTACCCACGATATCCTGCAACCTGTGGGCATGATTGGAAGAAAGCACCGTTTTCTCTATATCATCACCAAATTTTTCGTAAAGGCCAAAAGCTACTTTAGCCCCGTCAAAGGCTGTATCGGGCAATTCACCGCTCGTAAGTTCGTAAATAATGTTACCAGCGCAAAGTAAATCTTCCAGAGACAAACGCCCTCTCCAGCCTGCGCAAACCAAAATTATTCGTTCTTTATCCTTCAGGTATTCAACCACGCTTCCCAGGTTCAGAAAACTGCCTACCGTGATATGCCGGGCATGCGAGGCACGCATCAGCGCTTTGGTACCGTTGGTAGTATTCAGGATAATCGTCTTGCCATTGACAAGCTCAGGTGTATATTCAAACGGGGAATTGCCAAGGTCATATCCTTCAATTTTCTCCCCATCCTTTTCACCGCAAAGCAGAATATTTTCCGTATCCATGCTTTGGGAAATTTTGCTGCCTGCTCCCATATCGGCTACAGGTATTACACCCTTGGCCCCATTGGCAAGTGCCGTCACAATGGTTGAGCTGGCTCGTAACACATCAATCATCACCGCGGTCTTACCTCGCATCTCGTCTTCCTGAAAAGAGGTAGCCGAAGTGAATACTTCAAGCTCTTTAATCATTATCTGTGTAGATATTTAATATTCTTGTATCCAAGGCAAGTGTTATTCTAAAATAACTTATTTCTTTAGAAATGGCGGATTTTCCACTACCGCTTCGGCCTGCCTGTTTCTAATGCTGATATATATTTTTGTTCCCTCTTTGGCGAACTCGGTATCTACATATCCCATCCCGATATTTTTTTCCAGTGTAATTGAACGTGATCCGCTGGTCACCTCTCCGATAGCTTCACCGTTTTCATCCACAATAGTATAGCCGGCACGCGGAATGGAGCGATCTTCTTCAGTACTGAAACCAATCAGTTTCTTTTTAACGCCTTCCTCTTTTGCTTTTTGAATGGCTTCCCTGCCAATAAAATCTCCTTTGTCGAGTTTCGTAAGCCAACCCAGACGTGCTTCCAACGGATTTGTGTCTTTGGTGATATCATTGCCATAAAGAGCATAGCCCATTTCCAGGCGTAGCGTATCACGGGCACCCAATCCGCAGGGTTCAATATCAAACTCCTCTCCTGCCTCCATGATTGACTCCCAGATTTTAGCAGGGTTGGAATCTTCACGATCAAAATATATTTCGAAGCCTTTTTCACCGGTGTACCCGGTAGCAGAGAGAATCACTCTTTCAAAGCCTGCAAAATCACCGATCTCAAAATTGTAGAATCCTATTTCACTCAGATTTACATCCGTAAGTTTCTGCAATACTTTTTCCGAATCAGGTCCCTGAACAGCCAACAGACACATGGCTGCAGAACGGTCTTCAAGCTTCATATCGTAATGCTTGTGATTGGTCAACCAATCAAAATCCTTTTCAATATTGGATGCATTCACTACCAGCATATAACGGTTATAGTCAAGCATGTACACAATCAGGTCGTCCACGATACCCCCGTCGTTATAACACATGGCTGAGTACTGTGCTTTGCCGGGCTTTAGCTTTGAGGCGTCATTGATGGTCACATACTGTATGAAGTCAAGTGCTTCGGGACCAAAGACAAAAAACTCTCCCATATGGGATACATCAAACATACCGACCTTGTTTCTGACGGCATTATGTTCCTTTTTGATGCTTTCATACTGGACGGGCATCTCCCATCCACCGAAATCGATAAGCTTGGCGTTTAATTTTTCATGAATATCGTAAAAAGGTGTACGGTTTAGCATGTCTCGTCTTACGTATTTTAATTTTATAGCACTTTGTAGCGATGTATGACACAGAATGCAAATAATTTCGGTACCAAAAACCCTGCACCTTGCATCCGGAATCCTGCATCCATAACAAGCCTTCAAGTTAACCATTTATAAATAGAATGGAGAATGAATTCTTAATTAAAGATTGACCTGATGTATTACTAACTCTTCTTTATCCCGGCTCTTTTTAAAGTGAATATTCAGTACCGATAAAGCGTTTAGCATCTGATCGTAATTGTTTATCTTTATGGGGTTCAAACAAATTGAAGTAATTCTGAAACGGCCAATGTCTATTAATAAACAACAAGTACGCACTGCCCTTACCCATGTAATGCACCCGGAAATGGGTAAGGATCTTGTGACCCTGAACACGATTGAAGACCTGATCGTACAGGACAAATTCATCGCTTTTACCATTGACCTCCCTGAGAAAAATCCGAAGCTTGACAACAAGCTGAAGGAGATGTGCCGGGAAGCCATACACAAGTATGTAGACAGTGAAGCGGTTTTGGATATTACAACGGCAGTAAATATTTCCAAATTCAGGGACGATTCCGAACAGCAAGAATCAGAAGCCTTTCCCGGGCAGGGCCACCGCAAGAAAAAAGAAGAACAGGAGCCGGATGAAATACTGGGCGGGGTAGACAATGTCATTGCTGTTGCCTCGGGTAAAGGTGGCGTCGGTAAATCAACCGTGGCCGTCAACCTGGCGTGCGGACTCGCAAGAACTGGAGCTAAAGTAGGTCTGCTGGATACCGACATTTACGGACCCAGTATTCCGACCATGTTCGGCACCCATGAACGTCCGAATATCACGGCCCAGAAAAAGCTTATTCCGCTTGAAAAACACGGGGTCAAATTTCTATCCATGGGCCTTTTGGTGGATCCTGACCAAGCCATGATCTGGCGCGGGCCGATGGTGACAAGTGCTGTAAAACAGTTTATGCAGGAAGTTGAATGGGGCGAACTCGATTACCTGGTGCTGGACCTTCCTCCGGGAACCGGTGATATTCAGCTTACCCTGGTTCAGACAGTCCCATTGACCGGCGCTGTTGTAGTTTCAACGCCGCAAACCGTTGCACTTGACGATGCCCGAAAAGGAGTTGCCATGTTTAAAAAAGTAAATGTACCGGTGCTGGGTATCGTAGAAAATATGGCCTATTTCATTCCACCGGATATGCCTGAAAAGAAATACTACATCTTCGGAAAACACGGAGCACGAAATCTTGCGGAGCGTATGGGGTCGAACTTCCTGGGAGAAATACCGCTGGAGCAGTCGGTTAGAGAGAGCGGTGATGACGGCAAGCCAATTGTACTGGAAGAAAATCTGGAATCAGAGTCGGCACGTGCCTTTGTAGAGCTATCCAACAATGTAATTCAGCAGCTGGCTATACGAAATAAGGAACAGGATCCTACCCAAAAGATCGATATCAAGATCAAACCGTAAAAGAACATAGGTAATTCGTGTACTACCATCGCTGGCTGAGACCCAGAAGAAATTGCCAGATGGTTAATGCTGCAAGCCGTGCTGTTTGACCGTCGCGATCAAAAGAAGGGTTTACTTCGCACAGGTCAAATGACGTGACTTGTTCATTTCTTCCCGCGAGGTAAGCTGCTGTTAACCACAAGTCTTGATGCAATCCGTTGGTACAGGGAGCACTGACGCCCGGTGCATAGGCATCGTCCACAGCATCCATATCAAAAGTCACCATCATTCTATCGCTTTCGTGTTCGTGGAACATGCCCGAAATAGAGGTGATGTTGGTCTCATCCCTGAAAACATAACTACCTCCCTGTTCTTTGATATAGATCAGGTGCTCTTCCGCAACCGAATGAGGCTGAAGCCCGGCTACCAGGTACTTGCTGCAGCATTTGCCGGGGTGTTCCATGGCTTGTCTGAATGGGGAACCGGAGTGCGCCTTTCCTTCATTCAAGTTACGAACGTCCGTATGGGCATCCAGGTTGAAGATTGCTGTCTCCAATCCGGATTCCGCATATCCCAGGAAATGAGCAAAAGCCGTTTCATGACCCCCTCCTAAAATAATCGGCAAAATATCCTCAGAGAGCAGCTCCGCTAAGATTTTTCCAAGGTCACTTTGAGAGGTCTCCAGATCCACTGATACACTTAGATTTCCCATATCCAAAATAGTGTCAAGCAGATTGGCAAACTGTTCCTTCCCTTCGGGCGGCGGTGTCATCTTATACAGTTGCCGACGAATTTCATCCGGAGCTGCTGCCGCACCCGGGCGACCATTATTCCGGCGAACTCCTTCATCGGATGGAAATCCAATTATGGCAACTCTGATATTTTTTGCTGAATCCCTTTCCGTGTTTATCAGATGTCCAACCCTGGGATCATTTTGGGCGGTCTTTGGAATTTCAAGTGCCGGTTTTTGCAATTTCATAAAAGTGTATGGTATTTAATTTTATGATCAATCAGTTAAAGGATATTCATAAACATGAGCAAGCCCAAATGAAGGTTAAAAGCTTAATAACGGCTGCAATAATTGGCTTTTAACCTTTGAATAGTTACCATCCTAATAATTACCGGATACCGGTATGCATCAAAACCTCATACCTATGTATAGATTATTCTTCGTTTTTTTGTTGTCAGTTTTGTTGGGATGTACCCCTGAAAAAGAAAATACCGGATCTGAGACAGCTGCATCGACGGAGCAACCTGATGTTGAACAACGTCTGGCCGCGCTGGGAATTGAACTACCGGAAGTATCCGCACCTGTTGCCAACTACGTAAATGCCGTGCGCAGCGGCAACCTGCTATTCCTCGCCGGCAAAGGCCCGAGGAAGTCAGACGGGAGTTATATTACAGGGCGAGTGACCGAAGAACTGACCCTTTCAGAGGCACAGGAGGCAGCTCGTTTAACAGCAATAAACCAACTAGCCG
Organism: Halalkalibaculum roseum; assembly: GCF_011059145.1. Lineage (NCBI taxonomy): Bacteria > Pseudomonadati > Balneolota > Balneolia > Balneolales > Balneolaceae > Halalkalibaculum > Halalkalibaculum roseum. The sequence continues at coordinate 493,011 of NZ_JAALLT010000004.1, forward strand.
TACTCAAGGCGGAACTGGGTGACCTAAATAAGGTGAAGAGAATTGTAAAGGTCAACGGCATGGTTAACAGTCCGCCCGGCTTTGGCAACCAGCCGGAAGTAATAAACGGCTTCTCTGATCTCATGGTAGAGGTATTCGGAGAACGAGGCAAACATGCCCGCGCCGCAGTAGGCATGTCATCCCTTCCGCGCAACATCGCAGTGGAAGTTGAAATGATTGTGGAAGTTGAAGAGTGACTTAACTGCTCGAGTGCAGAGCCACCCGGTTTCCTTCGCAGTCTTCAAACACGGCCATGTACCCATAATCCTCGGATATCTGGGTTTTGGGTACCAGCTCTTTGCCTCCCTGCTTCTTGATGCGATCCAATACCTGTTGCAGATCCGGCTCGGCGCTTAAATATACCAATGGACCTTCATGACTTGGTGTATAAAAATCCTTATGCTCGCACAGTGCGCCACCGACACCTCCTTCCTTCACCGGAAACATGGCCATTTTAAGGCCGTTTCCCAGCTCCATGGGCTGTAATTCCGTCTCAAATATGGCTTCGTAAAACTTCCTTGCCCTGTCAAGATTATTGGTCGGTATTTCTACCCATGCGATTACATTATCCCGTTGCTCCATGACTGCCTCCCGTTTTAAGACTTATTTGTGTTATACGGCTCCAATCATTTCCAGGAACCACATTATTTAACCAACACACTGATTATTATTTGGATACAGTATGTAAACCTTTCAAACAAAACAAGAGGTTAGTGACAAATTTGTTGGCAGCAGGCAAGAGTAGTAAGGAACTAATATAGATTTGACGGTTTCGACTGACTATCGTTATTTCACAATTTCAACAGAACAGTAAACTGATTCGGATCTCCATTAAACTAGATCCACTCCTGGTTTTCTATGGCCACCGTTCTTTCGTTTTGAACATTCCCGGTATGGGCGGTATTTTTTGGTTCGAATAGTAAAATCCATGCCTCATGTTCTGCCACGGGTTTATGCTCAACGGCCTTGGGTACTATGAAAAACTCCCCCTCTTCAAGTGTTACATCGCTTTCTCTCATTTTTATGGTAAGTGATCCCTTCACCACAAGGAATAGTTCATCCTCCTCTTCGTGAGTGTGCCAGTCAAAACTGCCCTCAACTTTTGCCAGTTTGACAAACTGACCGTTTAACTCACCTACAATTTTTGGACTCCATTGGTCCTTAAAGAGTGAAAATTTGTCCTTCAGGTTTACTTTAGAAAATGTTTCCATATTTAATAGTCAATTGGCATTCCGTCTTTCCATTTGGCGCGAGGGGTCAACCCTTTGCATCATCCGCAGGATAATACGATCAAATTTCGCTTTCTGTTCTTCATCGCAGATGCTTCTCAATTGAGAAAAATGATCGTAAAAGGCTTGCTCCAGCTCCTGCTGTTTCCGGCCAATAACTGTTGTAAGACTATCAACAGAGGCATCTGAAGCATCATCACTCAGTGCTTGAAACAGCTCACCTCGAGCCATGCGAATGTCCTTGAAGTAAGTGCGGGTATCCCTGATGTGATCCCTTCGAAGTTCTCTGAATCTATGTTTCTGATCCTCGTTAAGGTTCAGCTCCCGTTCAATAAAGCGCTGCACCCGGAATTGTGATTGTCCTTCGCGGAAAGGAGGACCGCCGCCGGGACGAAGAATCCAAATTCCCGTAATAACTGCAATGTTGAGAACTAGCATGACCAAAAAACCGGTCAGTGCCCATCGGTATTTTGTTTTATATTCCATTATTCATCGATTTCTTGTTCGTACAGTGAAGGCACCGTCAAGGCATATTCTTCGGCAAGTGCCGTTATCTCCTGTTCGCTTATCCCATCGTCGAAGTTCTCACTTCCTGTAAAGGAGATTAGCGTATAAGTGTTTACAAACAAAATAATCAGTACGGCAGCGATACCCCATGAAAGCCCCGGTAACCGGGAAGCGTGCTCCTCATTGCGAGACATACGAGCCTCCAATCGCGTAAAGAAATATTCATCCGTCGATGCTCGATCGACACCGTCAAGGGCTTTCATGGTCTCCTCAACTTCTTTTTGAACCTTATCTTTGTTATCCATCATGCTGGCTACCAGTACGTTAATTTTCTGTGGTCTTAGTTCATCTCCGATGTATAATATTCATGGAGTTCATTCTTAAGATTATTCTTTGCCCGGTGTATTAAGGACTCTACAGCCGACAAACTGTTATCCATAATCCCGGCGATCTCTTTGTAGCTTAAATCCTCTAACTTATGCAATGTAAATGCAATCCTCTGCTGTTCCGGCAACACTTGAATTGCTTTCATTAAAATTTCTGCGCGTTCTTTGTTTTCAACAGCGATTCCCGGATGCGGGAAGAAATCCCGATCAGCCGTTTCATCAGGTACTCCGTCTTTATTCCACAAGGCCTGAAAATAGGCAAATCTCTTTTTTCGCTTTCGCTTTCTAATCAATTCCAGGCTTTTGGATACTGCAATTCGATATATCCAGGTACCAAGTGCGGCGTCTTCCCGGAAATCACCAATAGACTCATAAATCTTCATAAATACCTCCTGCGCCATATCCTCAGCGTCGTGCGGATCTCTGAGAAAACCCAGGCAGGTGTTATAAACACGATCTTTATAATCTTCAACCAACCTGCGAAAGGCTTCACGGTTGCCGAGCTGAAGCTGCTTAATGAGTTCGGATTCTTGCAATCGAAGAAATATACGTTAGAATATAGGTTCAGGTCATTCACTTAAAGAGTGTACAGATAAGTATAGGGAGGATACCTATCTCTCCCCATACTCGCTATTTGATTCCGATCAATTTCCGCGACGCATTCTCAACGCACCTTTAACGGGTCCGTCTTTTTTACTCATTTGCCTGCGGCTGTCGAAAATGATACGCTGATCATCGGTTAAAAGAGCTCGAATTTCTTGTTCCGAAGCCAGACGTGTCTTCATCATATTAGCTCTTAGGCTACTTATCTCATCGGCCATCGCATTAATTGCATTTATATCTGCATTTTCAGCTGTTCGCAAGGTCATAAGTTGTGCGGCCTTTACCCGAACCTGATTTTGCAAGGGAAGCATTTCCTTGCGGCTATCTGTCATCACAATACGTAACTGTTCCTTCTGCTCATCAGTCAAATCAGGAAGTGCAAATATGCGGTTCCCCGGCTGATGCATTTCACGCATTCTTTCCATACGATCCATATTGTTATTCCGGGGACCCTGCTGGGCATAGCTCAAGCCGGTGAGTCCGACCAGAGTGAAGGTGAGTGCTAAAGTTTTTAAATAGGGTAGTGTCTTCATAATGTGCTCCACTTGTTTATTAAGGTGTTCAAGTGGTTAGATGCCGGCCCCGGTAAAAACTTGCGGAATTTCTTAAAAAAATTATCAACCGCCCATATTTAGCTTCTCACCTTTCAGAAATACCTCCCTGCAGGTATTCGGGCGGAAGTGATACATCCAAAAGTTGGGGTCCGGGGCATCTATCAGAGCAAAATCAGCTGATTTACCGGGTTCAATGGAGCCGATTTCCCGCTGCCGGTGAATGGCTTTGGCAGCATAGATGGTTGCGCCTTTTAATGCTTCCAATGGTGTCAGCCTCCCCTGGTTACAGGCAAGCATCATCGCTAAAGGTAAGTCAAAAGTCGGTGCGGATCCCGGATTGAAATCTGTTGCAACCGCAACTTCGAGTCCCGCATCTACTAGCCTGCGGCAATCCAGTGGGGTTTCCTGTGTGTAGAGAGATGCCAGAGGCAATGTGACGCCTACCACTCCTGCTTCAGCCATTGCCAGAATACCCTTATCGGAAATCTTCTCCAGGTGATCAGCACTTGCGGCTTCCATCTCGGCTGCAAGCTCAGCTCCCCCGCAGGAGGTCAGCTGGTCAGCATGAAGTTTAGGTACCATCCCTGCTGCTTGTGCCGAAACCAGAATGCGTCTGGCATCCTCTACAGAAAAAGCCGAATCCTCCACGAAAACATCACAAAATTCGGCAAGGCCCGCTTCAGCGACAGCCGGAATCATCTCATTAATAACCAGATCGACATAAGCGGTATGATCTTCCCTGTATTCGGCAGGAAAGGTGTGAGCGCCTAAAAATGTAGATACCATATGAACCGGTTGTTCTTCAGATAGGCGACGGTAAACTTCCAGAATCTTAAGCTCCTCCTCAACCGATAACCCGTACCCGCTTTTGCATTCTACAGCCGTCACCCCTAGCCTGACCATTTCGCTCAGAAATCCGGAAGCCTTTTCATACAGTTCCTCAACCGTAGCCTCTCGAGTCTCCCTGACTGTAGACAGAATACCGCCTCCTGCCTTGGCTATCTCCAGATAGCTTTTACCCTTCAGGCGCATCTCGAATTCATCCGGACGCCATCCACCGAAAGCCAGGTGCGTGTGGCAGTCAACCAGTCCGGGTATAACCATCGCCTGTTCGGCATCGAAAGTTTTCTCGTCCTCATACTCTGCGGGCAAGTCAACCTCGTTACCGACCCAGACAATCTTATCACCTTTCCAGACAATGGCTGCATCCTCGATAAGGTGAATTTCATGCTGCCTTCCTTCTTGTCGGCAGGTTGCCAGATAACCGATGTTTGTGAGTTTAGGCATCGTTATACCAGTTTTTTGTGTTGCTCTTCAACCTCTTCGGTAATCTTCCTTTCCTGGATCAACCGCACGGCATTATTGATATCGTCCTTAAAATAGTGGTCGGTATCGGCATGTGGAATGGCGTTTCTGATAAATTCATGCGCAACTTCAACACCTTTCCCCGGGCGTAGCGGTTTTCGGAAGTCCAGCGCCTGGGCCGCAGTAAACAGCTCAATGGCCAGTACCTGCTCCACATTATGATATACTTCCAACAGCTTCAGTGCACCGATACTGCCCATGCTTACATGGTCTTCCTGCCCAAGGCTGGTTGGGATGGAATCTACAGATGCCGGATGGCACAAAACTTTGTTTTCTGAAACCAGCGCAGCTGATGTGTACTGAGGTATCATAAAACCCGAGTTTATCCCGGTCTCTTCCATCAGCAATTCAGGCAGGCCATCGTGTCCTTCAAGCAGCAGGTAGGTTCTTCTTTCAGAAATGCTGGCAAACTCGGCAAGAGCAATCTTTGCATAATCTATGGCCAGCGCCAACGGTTGGCCGTGGAAATTGCCCCCACTGATAATATCTCCGTTTTCAAAAACCAGTGGATTATCGGTAACCGAATTGATCTCCGTCTCTATGGTTCCAACACAGTGTCGCAACGCGTCTCTGCTGGCTCCGTGAACCTGGGGGACGCAACGCAGGCAGTAGGGATCCTGAACCTTGCCGCAATTGCGATGTGACTCCAGGATTTCACTGTTCATGAGAAGATCCCTTACATTTTGCGCCACCTCTTTCTGACCTTTATGGGGACGAATTTCGTGTATGCGCTCATCAAAGGGCTTGATGCTTCCCTGAAGCGCTTCCAGACTCATAGCGGCGATTAGATCTGCCGTTTTTGTAAGAGCAAGGCTCTTTTCCAGCACGTAGGACCCGTAGGCACTCATAAGCTGTGTACCGTTTATGAGTGATAATCCGTCTTTTGCCTGGAGATCGATGGGTTCTATATCATGTTGCTTCAGAACCTTCTCTGCCGGGATAGTATCCGTACCCTCTTCATTCCAGAAAAAACCGTAACCGAGCAGCGGCAAGGACATATGAGCCAGCGGCGCCAGGTCACCGGATGCACCTACACTGCCTTTCTCCGGCATGGCAGGAATCAGATCATTTTCACAGAAATAGATCAAACGCTCAAAGGTCTCAACGGAAATTCCTGAATGCCCGATACCAAGGGCATGAATTTTAAGCTGAAGCATCAGGCGGGATATGTCCTTCGGAATCAACTCCCCAACACCAACCGAATGGGAAAGAATCAGGTTTCTTTGCAACTGTTTTAGCTGCTCCTTGTTAACCTGCTTGTTGGCCAGTGCCCCGAAACCCGTGTTGATGCCGTATAACGGTTCGTTACCCTGAAGGGCTTCCTCAACAATGGTTCTTGACTGTTTGACGGAAGACATATCGCTCTTCAGAGTAGAGACTCTTTGATCCAGATCCCTGTACAAGTTCTTGACGCTAATCTTCACAATTCTTTTCCCGATTTATCACTTTAAAATTTACCTGAACAAGATAGCAGAATCTTTTCATCAACCCAATCTCATCACTCCGCAAGTGACGCCCCATTTGGTTACTATTAACCAAATATCTCTGATAAAAGTAGATTTATTCATAAAAATATGTAGTTTGATTTATTAACCAAGCGGTGGGGAAAACCGTTATTCATCCGTGTAATTAGAGAGGCACGGTAAAATTCACAGAGATGATCCGGTGCTATCATGTTTTAAAAACTACTGGCCGGCGGGTGAATAGGAGCAAATAATAAATAAATTCAGCTAGCATTGTTCAAAGACACCAATAATAAAAAGCAAACCGAGCAAGAGTTACAGCGACTGACCAAAGAGAATACCCGGTTGCGCCGGGCGGTAGATGAGCTGGCTATTTTAAACGACCTGGCTTTAGCTATAAGCGGTAGCCTGGATAGTGAAAAAATTATGCGCTCCATTATCAGTAAATCTATAAGAGCCCTCGAAGCAGAGCAGGGAGATATCACCCTTGTGGATGAAGAAAAATCTGATACCGGTCAGACGCTTGTACGAAGTATGGTTAGCTCTACCGAAAGAACACCCCTTCACCTCAATCAGAATCTTCTGGGCTGGATGCAAATCAACAAGAAGCCGTTGATGATCAATGATCCTGATAACGACCAGCGATTCAGAAATACTAAGTGGGAATCTTCGATACGCTCCCTAATCAGTGCTCCGCTGATGGCACGTTCCAAACTGATCGGCATTCTTACCGTTTACAACAAAAGCAAAAACAGCGATGCAAAATTTACCGAATCAGACCAGCGCCTGTTGTCGATTATCGCAGCACAGTCAGCACAGGTAGTAGAAAATGCCAGGCTGTATGAGGAGGAACAGGCTCTGCAATTTGTACGCAGGGAACTGGAGCTGGCTTCCAGCATACAAAAAAAGTTGCTCCCTTCAACCGCTCCGCAGGTCGAAGGTTATACCCTTTCAGGTAAAAACCTGACGGCACAAACCGTGGGAGGTGACTATTTTGACTTTATTCAGATAGATGATAACCGCTGGGCGCTTTGTCTCGGAGATATCAGCGGAAAAGGGCTGCCGGCTTCCCTGCTCATGTCTAACCTCCAGGCTATCTTGCGCGGACAGGTGCTTCACCTCAAGAACCCTTCTGACATATTGAATAAAGCCAACCATCAACTGTTTCAAAGTACCAGTTCGGAAAAATTTGCAACCATGTTCCTGGGCATCCTCGACCTATCGCAAAATAATCTGGTCTTTTCCTGCGCGGGACATGAATATCCCTTTTTACTTAAGTCAGACGGTACTCATCAACGTTTGCAATCCGGAGGGGTGCCATTGGGTGTTCTTGAAGGACAAGAGTATTCAGAAGAAACCATTTCATTGGAAAGAGGCGATTGCCTGTTTGTTTTCTCCGACGGTATCACAGACAGTATAAACGTTGAGGATGAACGTTTTGGAGAAGAGAGGCTCGAGCAAGCTTTGCTAGAATTACAGGAGAGCAAAACCGATCCAGAGACCATGATCAATGAAGTTTTTAACAGAAGCATCAAACACAGCGGACAGTCAAAACGATTCGACGATATGACGGCTGTTGTATTAACCCGAAATCAATAAGGGGGGGGACCGACCAATGTTCATACGTTTCGTAGAAGCCCGTATTCGCATGAAAGACATATCTAAATTGGAACAGATATACACTGATCTGATCATGCCGGTACTGGAAGAAACGAAAGGATGTATTTTTGCCGGCCTTTTAAAGAACCTGGACAAACCCAAGGAGTATATCTCACTTACTATCTGGGACAAACAGGAATCAGCAGAAAAGTACATAGCTTCGGGCAAATATGACCAAAACGTCGATCAGGTTCGCCTTCTTTTTGAGGAGAGCTCAGAATGGAAAATACAGCTATCAGAAGATAATATGGTTGAATATACCCCGGTCGCCAGTAATCCGGTCGTTAAAAGTTACCCTGTAGAGGAAGATGAAAAACCTTTATCCGAAAAAGTAGCATCTGAGAGAACTTACTTGAGGATTATTTCGCATAAAGTTCGTGAGGGAGCCCAAGAGGAGTTTACTGAAATCTATAATTCTGAAATATTACCTGAATTAGTAAGTGTTGAAGGCTGTAAGTATGCTTTCCTCGTTGATAATTCCGGTAATGACGGAGAAATGCTTTCCCTATCCATATGGGACTCGCAGGAGCACATAGCCCGCTATGAAGAAGACGGCAGATTTGACAGTTTTCTTGACAAACTGAGCCATACCCTGGGTGATTTATACCAGTGGAAAATGGCATTGAGTGACAGCTCTTCCACAAAAACTATTACGAGTCAGGATATCGGGATTGACAAGTATACTCTGGTTACCGGCAAAAAATTCCAGCGATAAATAGATAGTTCAACAACAAAGTGACAATCATGATAAAAAAACTACCCTTGCTCTCCATATTTTTATTCTTTTTGGTATCAGGACTTTCTGCCCAGCAGTCACAGGTAAACGAAGAGTTAACCAGTTTACTTAATCGATTTCTCCAGGGAGCCAGTGAAAACAGTGTGGAAATGCATGATCGCTTTTGGGCGGAAGACCTGATCTATACAAGCTCTTCCGGCCAGCGCTATGGAAAACAACGAATCATGGATGGATTACAAAGCAGCGGCAATGAGGAAAGCGAACCAGCTACCCAATGGTCAGCCGAGAATATTCAGATCCGCAGTTATGGCAAGGTAGCTATTGTTGCATTCAAACTGGTAGGCAAAACAGAGTTAACAGACGGTGAAGAACGTACCGAATACCTGAACAGTGGTACCTTTGTGAAAAGACAAGGACAGTGGAAAGCCGTTAACTGGCAGGCTACCAAGGTACCGGAATAACCCAGAAGAAGCCTGACAGGTTTTAGAAACCTGTCAGGCTTCTTCTGGGTATTGATCAAAATCTTCAAGCATTTCTACGTGAGCTGCCCTAAACTTCTCAATACCATCAAATAACTGCAGCACTTTATTTTTATTTAGGAATGATTCACCTTCTCGGAAATAGAAATGATAAGATGAATATGGATATCCCTCGATATTAGATACAAATCGATGCTTTACAGGGTTTTGATGAATATAAATAACAAGTCGACGAAAATAGCTATCGGTGCTGACCTCCTTTCTCCTGAATGGTCTTTGAAATAGACTGCCAACCCGATCTTCTTGTTTATTGATCGATAGCGTGTAGGAATTAAAAAAGTTACTTAAATGCCTGGATGGAGATCGTAATTTATTGGAGTTCAAATCCACCTTTTGGAATAACTCTTCTTGAAGCTCTTCAGATCTAACACTGACCAACATGTGGAAATGATTTTTCATCAAACAGTATGCGTAAGTATCTAATACATGATAGCAATGATGAATATACCTGTTAATGAAGTAGTCGTAATTTCTTTCCTGATGGAATAATTTTTCACGGTTATTACCGCGATTGTAGATATGGTAATATTTATGCGGTTCAAGCTTTATCAATGTCTCTCTCCTGAATTTTTATCCTACTTCTACCCTCCCCCCCAACCCTGACAGGCTTGCGAAGCCTGTCAGGGTTGGGGGTACCTTTACCTAGTAGCCATGCCCATGGCTTTTTCTTTTCCTAGCAGCGAAAGCCTCCGTTTTGGCGTCCTCTCCAGTTGTCTTTCGTATGCTTCCACTGCTTCTCCATAGTTTTCCATCTCGAGCAGTACATCACCCAACAGCTCAAGGGAAGGTTTTACGATGGTTGGCGGACCAAAATCCACGGGCAATTCCAGTTCAGCTGCTACGGTCTCCCTGAGTAACTTAAGGCCCTCCTGGGGGTTTCCCTCTTCAATCAGCAGCAGACTTTTAATCTGATCAGCCTGAATATCCCGCTCGGCACTCTGAGGCAGCTTAAGTATCTTGTTTAGGTTTTCACGAGCTGTGGATTCTTTATCTCTCATCAGAGCAGCCAGAGCCGAGGTGTAAAAGTAGTTGAGGCTTCCTTGAGTATCGGTATCATATTTAGCTGTCCAAGTATCCGCGCCGGACCAGTTCTCGGAGTCAACAATTTGGTGTCCCCTCATCACGGCAAAATGCCACATTTCCCCGGAGCTTGCATCTTCGGCAATTCTCTCACTACAGGTATTCAGAACCTGTTTTGCCTTATCGGTTGCTCCTTCCTGAAGATACCCGTACTGCAGCCACCAGGGATAATGCCCGCAGACTGAGGTTTGTTCATTTAGTTCCTTCTGGCGATCGGTCTGCACATTCCGGGCCACGATATTGGCATCCACAACATCATCCCACATCCCCAGTGCCAGAAAGATATGTGATGTCATATGCTGCGCATGAGCTGCCGCAGGTGCTATTTTAGAATAGGCTCTCGCCATTGGCAATCCCAGTGGAGCATGTATAGGGTCATCGAAAGAGTGTATCAGATAGTGAGCCGCGCCGGGATGCTGCTGATTTTCATTCCATACTTTAAAAAGCTGCGCTGCAGCCTGCATGTAAGTTTTGTAATCCCTTCCTTCGTGTGCTGTGCCCAAAATGGAAAGACCGTAGAATGCCGTTACTTCATGATCATTAGGATACTTTTCATGAAGTTCTTTCATTGCCTGACGGTACAGATCATCACGCTCTTCTTTGCTTTTGCCTTCTGACTGAGGAGTATTACCGTAAAGCACCTCCAGTGTCATCAGATAATCTTTCTCTCTTTGTGTAGGAGCCTTGGACTGGCGCTCAGCTACACTACCGCCTAGCTCTTTCAATACCTGCATGGCAGCTTCCCGGTCTTGTTGCATCCAAATGGGATGATTGTGCGTTTTCGCCTCACCGTAATAAGCCATGGCAAAGTCAGGATCTATCTCTCTAGCTCTTTTAAATGCCCGGGCGGCATCTGAATATTCAAAATTATGCAAAAACTTAACTCCTTCCATAAAATCAGCCTGGGCTTCTGTCGCTCCTGAATTGAGGAAGTCAATTTTACCAAGTTGTTTTTCTTGAGCGTGTACATCAGCACTCAAAAACAATATTATAATCAACGAAAGTGCAGTGCTTAGATAGGAATTCATGGCAATGAAATTTTAGTTACGGTCTAATAGGTAGATATACAAAATTGGAGGATGAAATAATAACACCTAATAACTTTTCCAAAGTTATTAAATTCCCTGTTCATGTAACTGTTATTTGATAACTTCTGAAAAGTTGGAGCTTACTTATTTAGGTATTTCTACAACCTTTTTTAACACCCCTTTAATCATGGTATGAGTGATGCTACGCATTTTTGAAATATCTTCCGAGGGATCATCATCCAGTATAATAAGATTAGCCAGTTTACCCGCTTCCAGGGTTCCAAAATCATTTCCCCGTTCCATGGCTTCCGCACCGTTGCGAGTGGCCATCACAATGAGGTCTTCGGCTGGTATACCCGCTTCCTGCATAAATTCCATCTCCTCATAAATCGAAGGTCCGTGCAGGGTTCCCGGATTTCCGGCATCCGTACCCACAATGATAGGTATGCCTGCTTCATAAACTCTCAATAGATTTTGCATTGCTACCTCACTCACCCGATCAGTTTCGATATCAAAATCTTGGATCCGCTCCAGAAATGCATCGCTAAAACGCGAATGATCCTCAAACTGCGAAGAATTGTTCACCAGCTCAAGTGTTTTGGAATCCACACAGCTATTGGGATCATCAACCGGCAGGGGCTCAATACCGGCCGCCGCCCGGTAAGCCATCATATAACCGCTTGAAACAATCAGGGTTGGGTTGTAATAGGTACCTTGCTGCTTAGCTAGATCCAAGAAATTTTGATCCACCGCAACGTCACTTACACTGTGAACCAGCAGCTTTGCACCTGCCTCAACAGCAGCTGTAGCTTGTTCTAAAGTAGTTGCATGTACAATCAACTTATTATCTTGCCTTTCGGTCTCTTCTGCAACAGCCCTTACACGATCCATATACTCATCATTATCGGCATCCAGCTGCCACAGCTTGATGCCCGTCGATCCAAGTGCCGATAGGTACTGGACGGTTTTGATACCCGCTTCGGCGCTCTCTAAGGGAACGAGTACTTTGTCAGAAGGCAAGTCAAAAGGGGCACCCGAAACCGGGGTGATAAGAGGACCTGCAGCGGCAACATGCGGAGCGTTCGGATTCTGCTCGGCTGACTCTTGGAAATCTACAGACCAAGACATCCCCCCGACATCATACACCCCCGTTATACCGGAGCAAAGATAGGAGTTATAGTAGCGTTCCGGGTGCTGCTTCTGATATGCCGCTACTTCCGAATATGGGTAGGTATCCGTAATATCCATCGCGTCGGGACGACTGTCAAAGAACCCGGTCTGAAAAAAGTGAACATGTCCGTCAATAAGTCCCGGTGTAATATACTTGCCCGTTACATCGATAATGTCAGCACCCGCAGGATTTGGACAGTCGCCCTCTTCACCTACGCATTCAATACGGCCGTCACGAATAAGTATTACACCATGCTCAATAATAGCCTTCCCCGTCCCATCAATTATATCAGCCCCGGTTAGAATCTGAATATTTCTAGTTGAAGTTTCCTCAGTACATGATGTTGTATATGCAAGTACAACGAATAACATGATAAAGGTGAAAAAATGCCGATTATTGGGTAATGTCATATTTCGGTATTTGATGGACATGAATATCACGAAATACAAATTTTCCTGTGCTAATCCAATTAGTTCATACATATAAGCGACTAATATGCCAATGATGGCAGCCAGAATATGTACTGTTTTATTCTAGATTTTTTTGTCCGGCCTGCTGCCTGATATAATGTTGAAGTGCAAGCAATTCTTCATCAGTAAGTTGGCTAAAGGCAGGCATCCCCATATCAACCTTAGTCCCCTCTCGTACAATAAGATCAAATGCAGATTCATCCAGAGGAATGGCTGATGCCCGCAGGTCAGGAGCCATCCCTCCGGAATAAGCAGCCGGACCATGACACTGATCACATTTATTATATACGACTGCCCCTTTATTGGCCAGCTTATAGTCTAAAACAAACTCACGGGCGCTGATTGGTTCAGGTACCTTGGGTGGTGGCAAAGAAGTCATCGCGGCGCTCCCATTTAGAGAAAAGGTAATCAGTCTGCGGGTGTGTTGCCTGTACGCCCATCCCAGTTCGGAAGCAGGAATTCCCCCAAGACCGGCATATCCGCCACCCCAGCCGACCAATAATGATATATATTGCCGGCCGTTTATTTTGTAAGTAATGGGTGGAGCAGAAATACCCAAACCTGCATTATACTCCCAAACGATGTCACCGGTAGCAGCATCATAGGCAAGTAACATCCCGTCAGATCGCCCCTGGAATACCAGATTTCCGGCAGTAGTCAGTGTTCCTGCATTCCAGAAATGTTCTTGCGGAACTTCCCAGGCCTTCTCCTGTTTGACAGGATCCCAGGCAATAAGAGAGGCAGGATAATCCCCGCGCTCATCTTCATTGATACTTATATTCACTCCAATACCCCCTTCGAATTCAACCGACTGCCAGTTAGCCAGATCCAGTCCTTCATCTGTAAACTCTGTACCAAGATGCAAAGCCGGTATATAAACCAGCCCGGTTTGTTGATTGTATGACATAGCATGCCATGAATGTGCTCCCCAGGGTGATGGCAAAATGAGTGCGGCATTTTCCTCATATCGGGCGCCCGGCACTTCTACCGGCCGTCCGGTTTCGGTATCTATTTCAGAGGCCCAGGTGGTTTTTGCAAATGGTTCGGCAGAAATCAGTTTGCCTGTCTCCCGGTTAATCACATAAAAAAATCCGTTTTTGGGAGCATGCAATATGGCCTTTACCTCTTCTCCATCGATCTCCAAATCGGCTAAGACAATATCCATGTTGGAATTGTAGTCCCATGTTTCTCCGGGTGTTGTTTGATAATGCCAGAGGTATTCACCGGTATCCGGATCAAGTGCTACAATTGAACAGAGAAAGAGGTTATCGCCTCCCTCCGGACTTCTAATTTTCCTGTTCCAGGGCGAGCCGTTACCGGTGCCGACATACAGCACATCCAAATCGGGATCATAGGTGAAACCGTGCCAGGCATTGCCACCACCGCCATGTTTCCACCATTCCCCTGTCCAGGTTTCAGCAGCCATCTCCATGGCCTCACTTTCGAAACCATCGGCGGGATTACCGGGAACAATATAGAATTTCCATGCTTCCTCACCTGTTTTGGTATCATAAGCCGTTACAAAACCCCGGGAAGGGCCATTTTCTGTTCCCCCGTTGCCAATCAACACCTTGTCTTTAAATGCTTTAGGAGCTCCCGTAATATAGAGTGCTTTGTCTTCATCAAAAGTTCGAACCGACCAATTGAGCTTTCCCGTTTGAGCATCCAGGGAAATCAACCTCCCGTCCCATGTTGCAGCAAATACACTTCCCTTATAAAAGGATAAGCCGCGGTTATGAACCCAGCCCACCTGTCTTTTACCTGCCACATGTTTACCTACTTCAGGATTGTATTCCCAAATAAGCTCGCCAGATACCGCATCAACAGCCCTGACAATATTCATGGTACCCGTAAAGTACATGATACCGTTAACAACTAGGGGTGTGGATACCAATCCTACATCATTAGGTAAGTCTAAAAACCAGTCTACCTTTAGTTCATTGACGTTTGCTGTGCTAACATCTTCAAGCGGACTAAAACGCTGTTCATAATGAGTACCTCCATAGGCTAACCATTCAGAAACCAGGTTTTGGTCAGAAAGAGCACGGTCATCAACTACAATACGTTCATCCTTGTAACGGCAGCTCATAAAAACTACCGAGATTAAAAAAGCTACAATAAACTTATTGAAAATCCATATACCGCTATAACGCCTTTCAGCTTTTTTTAGCTCTCTAGTCATTCCTTCAATTGACAAACCTCTCATACTACGCACCTTTTTTGAGTTCCCGTTGTGGTGGCTTATAGCAAAATGTCTCAGGTGATATTCAGGTGGGGGCTCTTTTGACAAAATATCTTACTAAGAAGACCTCTATTTTCCTAATGAATAATTTTCGCAGGTTCGATTCTGAAATGAAATCCTTGGCCTAAACATCCTGGAAATTTGTAGCTATGCACGGGAATTAGTATCCAATACTAACAGCCGGCCTTACCGGTAAGAGTAATCGTTAGTAACGGCAGCCTTTTTTAACAGTTGTTAGTTAACCTGCAGTAGCTATATTAATACTATGCATGATATGCTGATCTATTTTTTTACTCTTCATTAAAAATTTGACTGAATAAATGGCTACAGTTAAAAAGACTAAAGGAGTTATAGGTATCCTGACCGGTGGAGGAGATGTTCCCGGCTTAAACCCTGCTATTCGAGGGGTAACGATAAGAGCTTTAAGGGAAGGTTACAAGGTCATCGGTATCCGTCGTGGGTGGGGTGGTGCAATTGACATTATTCGTGACAAGGAATATGATAACAGCAATAATTTTCAGGAGCTAACCGAAGAGGTCGTTAATAAAGCCGGTCGAACCGGTGGTACTTTTTTACACACTTCCCGAACAAATCCGAGCAAAGTTAAAAAAGACCGGGTGCCCAGTCATCTTATGGATACCTACTCAGATGAAATAAACGACTTAACACCTGAAGTGTTAAAAAACCTGGATTTTCTGGGACTCGATTATTTGATACCTATCGGCGGAGATGACACCCTAAGTTACGGGGTGCGCCTGAACAGCGAAGGTTTTAAAGTAGTTGCAATTCCAAAAACCATGGATAACGATGTTCCGGGCACCGACTACTGTATCGGCTTCAGCACCTGTATTACCCGTACTATCCATCTGGCAAACAGTCTCAGAACCTCTGCAGGATCTCATGAGCGTTTTTTGGTCATGGAAGTTTTTGGGCGCTATGCAGGTTTTACTGCTATGCTTCCAACTATGGCCGGAGCTGCTCAGCGCTGCGTCATTCCTGAATATAAGTTTGATATGGAACACCTTACTGAGCTTCTGGTTTATGACCGTGAAAAAAACCCAAGCCGTTATTCCATGGTACTGGTATCGGAAGGTGCCATGTTTGAAGGAGGAGAGATGGTCTTTAAAGATGCAACAACCGATGCTTATGGTCATAAAAAATTAGGTGGCATTGGTGACCTTGTATCTGAAGAGTTGAAAAGACTCTCACCTAAATTTAACAATGGCAAAAAAATTAATACCATTACCCAAAAGCTTGGATATATGGTTAGGGGTGGCGATCCCGATGCCATAGACTCCATAGTACCCATGGCCTATGGCAATCTGGCTCTTGATCTTATCTTGAATAATATTCACGGCAGACTGGTGGTACTTAAAAATGGGCGATATGATAATATTCCGGTTGAGATGGTAACAAGCCGTAAAAAATTTGTGAATGTTGAAAAACACTATAATAGGGAACGCCTGCGCCCATTTTACAAAAGCTTTGAAATGCAGCCTCTTTTTATCATGACTAGCGAAAATTAAGTTCAAACAACCAATTGTTATGCCGAAACTGACTTTCGATCATTACACGATCAAAGTAAAAGACCTGGAAACCAGCGCAGCATTTTATAAAAACGTTTTGGGTTTGGATGAAATTGAAAATAGAACAGGAAAGCCTTATATCAGATGGTTTTCCATCGGTAAGAGTACAGAGTTGCATATCGTAGAGGGAGATAACCGTGGTATACATACCAATGTTGGCGTGCACCTGGCAATGAAACTGGATGATTTTGACGGATTTATCTCTCACCTGAAATCAAAAAACATATTGACTCACGATTCCAAAGCTAGACCGGGAAGCATTACCACCCGAGCCGATGGGGTTCGCCAGGTATATTTTCAGGACCCTGACGGCTACTGGATTGAGGTTAATGAAGCCGACTAATTCGGACAAATGATATTTATGAACCAAACCCTCCAAGGGTCGAATGACCCTTGGAGGGTTGATGAGAGAGTTGATTGTAATCAAACTAGCTGACTATTCCTCCCATTTTTCAAATAGAACACCCATGGTTCTACCATTGGAAGCTTCGAATCCGACGATCTCACCCTCCTCATTTCTAACAAATTTCATCTCTGCAATGGGAAAGCCCGCCGAGAATGAATCTTTATCACCCGGTGTCATGGTCATATCATCCATGCTATAGTGTTTTAGTACCAGACTACTGTCTTCTATAGCAATCGTATAGAATGTTTGAAGTTCATTGCTTAAATAGGTTCCTGAATACTCCTTCATTTCGGACTGGGAAGGATTCCATTCTATACGGGTTGCCACATGATGGCCGTTCTGGTGCAGGGTCAGTGAATCGGCCGAGCCATCTTCATTCCTATGAAAAGTAATATCAGCATTCACGCCCACCAGGCTAAAGGTTGAATCGGAAGTTGCCCTGATATCGATTTCTGGCTGTCCGGTAGCCTGGGTATAGATTCGGTCTCCATCTCGTGAGAAGGTAAGTATGAATCCGGGTTGAATCTTGAGTTCATATCGTCCGGTGAGTGGCTCAAAGTTTTCCGGATCATATTCAAAATCGGCTGCTGTTTGCGTTTCCTCTACAGGTGCCGACCCATCCTCCTGCATATATTCTCCGAAAAATAGATCGGCAATTTTCTGAGGTATGTCTCCTCTGAAATTGGCATTGTTGCTTTGGGTCACTACAGCTGCATCAATCTCTGGAAAATACATCAACATAGAGCGATGGGCCACATCCGCGCCGCCGTGATGTATATATTTCAACCCTTTATACTCCTGCACAAACAGCCCCAGGCCATAACCAGTGGTATCGCCACTCGTCAACACAAACGGGGTAGTCATCTCCCTGATAATATCTTCGTTGCCGACTTTAGGATCCTCAAAATTTCGAATCCACTTAGCTAAATCCTTCAGCGTTGTGTAGATACCGCCTGCTCCCATGGCGCCACCCAGGTCTGTCATTTCAACATAATTTCCACCTTCGCCAATGGCGTATCCTTGCGACCTGCCGGGTACTACCTGGTTCTGATCATGGCGAACCATAGAATGATTCATCTGCAAAGAGTTAAAGACATTCTCCTGCATCCATTCAGGAAACGGAGTTTCAGTAACCCGTTCTATAATTTCAACCATCAGGGCAAATCCGGTATTGTTATAATTCCATTCGGCTCCGGGTTTGTTTTGCAGATCGGGCTGGCGCTGAACAACTTCAATTATTTCTGCCCTATCCAGAGAGCTGCTCAAATCATGACCTCTCATCGCCAGGGTATTCAGGTACTCCCGGTAACCGCTGGTATGGGTAAGCAGATTTCTGATGGTAACCGGGAATTCAAATTCCGGCAGCTCTGGAATGTATTTACGTACGTTATCATCCAATGAAATCTTACCTCGCTCGGCAAGCAGAGCGGCAGCGAAAGCTGTAAACTGCTTGGAGGTGGAACCGATATTCGTACGTGTATCTACTTCAAACGGGATATCGTAGGTTAGGCTAGCCATCCCATAGGCTTCGGCAAAAATTATTTCTCCATCTTTCATCGCCATTGCTGCAGCACCGGGCACCTCATCTCCACTATAGCTTATCATCAGTTGATCAACCCGCTCTTCAGACTCGGTGGCAACAGCTTCTAGCAGGGACACTGTAAAGGAGTACCGGCCCTCCTCATCCTCAAAAGGCATCACCTTAATACTGTATTTACCTGTTTCTTCCGTATCGAACTGAAAGAGCTCTTTCCCTCTTGCAGGAATATCAAAAGCACCGATGATTTTGCCTGTAGGATCTTTAATCTCAATTTCAACATCAACACTTAACTGATCGACGAATCCGTAAACAAACCGCCCGGAATCAGCATCGAGGACATAAGTATGAGAACTCCGCAATGCGAGTGAGTCTGTATATTCTTGTCCTACAGTAATTGATCTTACTTTTTCCCTTCTGTCTTGTGCCTGTAAACTTCCATATAGAAGCAAAACTGAAAAAAGTATTGTGCAAATGCGTTTCATTGGTTGATTCTCCCTTAATATTGATTTTTCTATTTAAAAATAGATTAGACTATCCTGATCTGTTTAATGCAATTGTCAAGTAATTCCACGGTGGGTTTACTACACGATTATTTAAAATTCATGTTTCGGTTTCTCCCGCCAAAGAGTAGTTTACAAATTATTATTCATTTAAAAATGATTACTCATCTCCATGAGAAACATTGCAACAGTTCTTTTTATCCTCACTCTTTATGCATCCTGTTCATTTGCGCAAAATATTGTTCCGGTCAATATCTATAACAGGTCCGCGCAAAGCTTGATCGGAGAGTGGCACTACGTTGTCGATCCCTACGAAAACGGATACTACAATTACCGGTATGAACCCTTCGACCAAATGGAAAATCCCGGTAAGAACGCATTTTTCATGAACGCCAAACCTGATGATAAAACCGATCTCGTGGAATACAATTTTGACCGATCCCCGACAATGGAGATACCGGGTGACTGGAATTCACAGGTAGAAAAACTGTACTATTATGAAGGATCAGTCTGGTTTAAAAAGTCATTTGACTACCTCCGGAAAACCGATAGTAGCAGAGTTTTACTCTATTTCGGTGCTGTAAATTACAAGGCGGAAGTATACTTGAACGGTACTAAGCTGGGAACCCATATCGGGGGATTTACCCCGTTCTCATTTGAAGTTACCAACCTGCTAAATGAAAAGGACAATTTCCTGATCCTTAAGGTCGATAATACCCGTAAAAAAGAGGGAATCCCGACCCTGAATACCGATTGGTGGAACTACGGGGGCATCACTCGGGATGTAAAGCTTGTGGAAATGCCCCAGACATTTATTCGCGACTACATGATTCAGTTGAGTCCGGAGAATGCTCAAACTATAGAAGGATTTATGAGTTTGGATGGTACATCTTCTGCAAACCAAGAAGTCACTATTTCCATACCGGAATTGGATCTAAGGAAGACCTTAAATACTGATAGCGAAGGTAGTGCCTCTCTAGACCTGAAGTCAGATAACATAAACTACTGGTCACCAGAAAATCCATATCTATATGAAGTAGTCCTCACCACACCTTCCGATACACTAGAAGACCGGATTGGTTTCCGTACTATAGAAACAGAAGGCGGCCGGATACTGCTCAATGATCAACCGGTTTTCCTAAGGGGAATTAGCATTCATGAAGAGCGGCCCTTTGATGATGGCAGGGTACGTAACAAGAAGCAGGCGAAACAGCTTCTGCAGTGGGCCAAGGAATTGGGGTGCAATTATGTTCGGCTGGCTCACTATCCGCATAACGAGCACATGGTTCGACTGGCCGATGAAATGGGTATCCTGGTCTGGGAGGAGATTCCTGTGTACTGGACCATCGACTGGAATAATACCGCTACTCTTAAAAATGCAAAAAATCAGTTGAATGAGGTCATCCAAAGAGACAGAAACAGGGCGTCGGTGATCATCTGGTCAATGGCCAATGAAACACCCGTCAGTAAAGCACGAAACAACTTCCTCAACGAACTGGCCACCCTTACCCGATCCCTGGACAAAACCCGGCTGATCAGCGCAGCCCTTGAACAGAGTAGCCTTGAAGGAAATCCAAATATTCGTACTATTGATGATCCTTTTGCTGATGTGGTTGATGTATTGAGCTTCAACCAGTACATCGGCTGGTATGAGGGATTGCCTTCCAAAGCTCGTGAAATCACGTGGGAAATCAGCCAAAACAAACCGGTAATCATTTCCGAGTTCGGGGCCGGTGCCAAGCAGGGTTTCCACGCCGACAGCCTCACCCGCTGGTCTGAAGAATACCAGGCTTACCTGTACAGTGAAACCCTCAACATGATTGATAAGATTGACGGTCTGAGTGGCCTTTCCCCGTGGATACTGGCTGATTTCAGGTCACCACGAAGACAGCTGCCGGATATTCAGGATGAATGGAATCGAAAGGGACTTATTTCAGATGACGGTATCAAGAAAAAGGCCTTTTTTGTTCTGAAGTCGTACTATGAAAATAAATTGAAACTATGGAACACGGATAGTCGCAGATAAGTGTGGATATCACACATATTATTTTGTGTATTGTATACTAAAATCGGTGTAAACCTGCAGCATTCGCGTCAACCGTATTCTATTTTGGGTTTTTCCCATACTGTATGAGAGACAGATAACCCAGGGCCGGACCTATAGCCAGTATGAGAAAAACGAACGGACTCCCAAGGTTTGCCCAGAGCATGTTAACCAATTGAATGCTGATGATAGTAATAGCAAAACCGATACTGTTAACTATGGTAAGTCCGGTAGCTACATAATCACGATCGGATGAAGCTGCAACCAGAGTTGAAAATTGTGGAGAATCGGATACCACAAAGAATCCCCATACCATCAGAAACATTAAAAAAACGGGGGCGGCAAGATCAAAAATTAGTGGAGATAATAGACAACTGAGTCCGGAGATCGCCAATGACCACTGCGCCACGCGTTTACTCCCTGATTTTAGCGATCGATGACCTCCTATCGCGCATCCTGCACCGCCAATTCCGATGATGATAAAAGACCAAATGCCGACCTGTAAACCCGAACCCGGATTCATCTCATTATAATAGGTGAGCATAATCGGGACGAATGCCCAAAATGCATAAAGCTCCCACATATGTCCAAAATAGCCGAAAGCAGCAGCCCGAAAATTGGAATGTTTGAAGAGTTTAAATAATGCTGATGGTTGAAATATACTCTGTTTACTCCGATAGGGTCCGTCAGGTACTGTGAAATAGAGCAAAACACCACCCGCTGTTGCCAGCCATGAAGTCGCGAAAAGTATCACCCTCCAGGGCAGTTCAGATGCGATGAACCTGACGAGGTGTGGGAAAGCAGTCCCCAGAACTAAGGCTCCGACCAGGTAACCCAGTGCTTTTCCCAGCCCCATGTCGTGCCAATCGGATGCTATCTTCATACCTACCGGGTAGATACCGGCAAGAAAAAAGCCGGTGGCAAAACGAACAAGAATCAATACAGATAGTGAGCCACTGTAAACTGTGAGGGCATTGGCACTTGCACCGAGGATCGCACATCCAAGGAATACCTTACTTGGTGAAATGCGATCGGCAACACTTAAAAAAGCAAAAAGTAGCGTCCCGCTGATAAAACCGAACTGAACAGCGGATGTGATATAACCGACTGCATATTCATTCAGCTGTAACTCGACTACAAGATCCGGAATAACCGCATTGCCCGCAAACCAGAGAGAGGTACCTGCAAACTGTGCAAAAACAATTACAGGTAAAATTCTTTTGGGAATACTCTGCTGCATAGAAATCCGGTGTTGCACTAAGATTTTTACTATTAATATTTAGGCAGTATACACCAACAACTAGAGAGGAACAAGATACCCTTGGTAACGTACATCAATTAATTAACAGTCATGTACAGACCCGTTACAGTTATTAAATACTGATTTCAGGCAACTCCCGATTCCGATAATCTTTCTTTTGAACTTATCTACATATTGACAAAGAAATAGTACCCCATCATGCCGCAAGCAATAACCTTCATTAAGGTACCGGCAAGGAAGCCTAAAAAAGAGCCCCATGCAGCTTTCAAGGCCTGGTCGGATGTTTTTCCACCGGCCAGTTCACCCACGAAAGCACCCACTATCGGACCGATGATTATACCCATCGGCGGAAAGAAAAAACCTGCAATTAAACCCAGGATGCTACCCCATACACCGAAAGGTGAACCACCATATTTACGGGCTCCCCAGGCCGGAACCACGTTGTCAAGTATCATGATGGCAATGACTATCAGAGCCCAAACCGCCAGGAATTGAATAGTGAAGGGAGGTGTGGAGGTTAATTGAAGCAGTATCAGACCGATGTAACTGATGGGCGGACCGGGCAACACAGGCAGGAAAGAGCCTAATAGCCCGGCAAGGATCAGGAGAGCTCCCAAAATAATAATGATGGTTTCCATGACACACTTTTTTGTTTTTGGAGTACACCCCTTTCACGTTTTACGTGTCCGCAGGTTTCATGCAATATACCGGTTTTCTTTAAGAAGGTGAGATACAGCTGGTGTAAAAGGGCTGCACTTTTACTCCAGCCGTTCTTCGAAAATTAGCTCCCCGGCATTTCCATAACGCAATACCAGTCTCCCACTATGCACGGAAAACTCATCTGCTTCACCCAGTGCACTGAGATATTCGGGGCTGTGATTGGGCTGTTCACAGGCTATTTCGGTGGTAAGTATATTATTTATCCGTATATTGCCATCTCTTTCAGCTGAAAAATCTCCCCCATAAAAGTTACAAGCCGTTTCTCCGCCCAGCGTACGTTCGCTGGAAAAACGAAGAGTGTGTACCTCCCCATCGAATAATTCAATAGTATTTCCCGTCTCATCGGTAATGGTTGCCAACTCCCAGGCACGCAGAAGATCACGGGTATTCTCATTGTTGTTGTTTTCAATCAGGGAACAGCCGCTTATTGGAAGCAATATGACATAGGTGAACGCTACCCGGATTATATAATTTTTAAAATTCTTCATCTCATTAATCGTAATGGATTCTGTCAGCTTTTCATTGATATTACGTATGCTGATTTAGCAATAGCAGCTTTCTTTTTCTTTTGAGACACTTTAATTGCACCGGGTAACTATTTTTAAAAAAATGGACGGGCAAGATGCCCGTCCGACGGATTGTCCTATTTGGATTGTGCTGAACGGGTTGGCAACCCATTCTACTAACTGTTTACTCCACCATTGGTAAGTCAATACCACGTTCTTTAGCCGTTTTAACGGCTTCCTCATAACCTGCGTCGGCATGTCGCATTACCCCGCTGCCCGGATCGTTGGTCAGTACACGCTTCAGCCGTCGGTCCGCCATTTCAGTTCCGTCGGCCACACACACCATTCCGGCATGAATAGAATATCCGATGCCAACTCCTCCGCCGTGATGCAGCGATACCCAGCTAGCCCCGCTGGCTGTATTGAGCATCGCATTCAGCAGCGGCCAATCGGCAATCGCATCGGACCCGTCTTTCATATCCTCTGTTTCGCGGTTAGGAGATGCCACCGATCCGGTGTCCAGGTGATCACGCCCGATGACCAGCGGCGCATCCACCTTTCCTTTTTTCACCAGCCAGTTGAACTTCTCCCCCATCTCAGCCCGTTCTCCATACTCCAGCCAGCAAATACGAGCGGGCAATCCCTGGAAGTGCACCTGATCTTGTGCTTTTTTGATCCATCGCGCCAAAGCCTCTTTTTCAGGGAAGGTCTCAAGAACCGCTTTATCGGTAGTATAGATATCTTCCGGCTTACCCGAGAGTGCCGCCCATCGGAAAGGGCCCGATCCCCGGCAAAAGAGCGGACGAATAAATGCCGGTACAAAGCCCGGGAAATTAAATGCCTCTTCCATATCCCGGTGATCGGCAACCTGTCCGCGCAAATTGTTGCCATAGTCGAAGGTGACCGCTCCCTTTTGCTGCATCTTGAGCATAGTTTCCACATGTGTAACCATGGAGTCAAGCACATCTTCTTGGTAGCCCTCAGGATCACTCTCCCTTTTCTCATTGGCTTCATCAAGCGTGTAGCCTGCCGGTATATATCCAAGCTGCAGGTCATGAGCCGAAGTCTGGTCGGTCAACACATCAGGGATGACGCCTTTCTGTAGCATTTGAGGCAACACCTCGGCAACGTTACCCAATAGTCCGATTGACAAAGCTTCACCTTTCTCTTTGGCATCCAACGCTTTTTCCAGGGCCTCATCAAGGCTTTTGCATTTGATATCGCAATAGCCCGTTTCAACACGACGGTCGATCCTTGTTTCATCCACTTCAACTCCAATGCAAGCAGCCCCATTCATGGTTGCAGCTAGCGGTTGTGCCCCTCCCATGCCACCGAGTCCGGCGGTAACCAGCAGCCTGCCCTGTAGGGTTCCGCCAAACTGCTGCCGTGCACATTCTGCAAAGGTCTCATAGGTTCCCTGAAGAATGCCCTGCGTACCGATATAAATCCAGGAGCCGGCCGTCATCTGACCATACATAGTCAGGCCCATCTTATCGAGTCTTCGAAATTCATCCCAGTTCGCCCATTTGGGTACCAGGTGCGCATTCGCAATAAGCACTCTTGGAGCCTCCTCATGGGTCTGAAATACGCCTACCGGCTTTCCGCTCTGTACCAGCAGCGTTTCGTCGTTCTCCAGTCGCTGCAACGTTTCCACAATTTTATGATAACTTTCCCAGTTGCGGGCTGCCTTTCCGCCTCCGCCATAGACAATAAGCTCTTCCGGTTTTTCGGCTACATCAGGATCCAGGTTATTCATGAGCATGCGCATGGCAGCCTCCTGGTGCCATCCCTTGCATTGTAATCCGGTTCCCGTAGGTGCCTTGATATTGGTATCAGCCTTGGTCTCCATCACGTTATCCTCTTTCTTGGTTCACTTTTTCCTTAAGGTAATACAGCTGTGATACTAAATCTAATGAGGGTTATAAATACATCCGGAATAAGATAATATGATTTAAAAATGTGACCTAGCTCACCAAAATATTGTGACCTATCTCATTGGAATCCCGGTACCTGAAACGTAGCATGGGCGCGAAACTAATAATAACAGGTTTAAAGGAAATATTATTAGAGATCCTATTAAACCGATTAAACAATTAGAGACTCATTTTTTATGATGCGCAAAGCACTATATGCCCTCGCTCTGGGTGGCTTCGGTATTGGAATGACAGAATTTGTAATCATGGGTATTTTGCCGGAAGTGGCAAAATCTATGAGTATAAGCATACCCAAAGCCGGACATTTCATTTCGGCCTATGCCCTGGGGGTAGTCATCGGTGCACCGACACTTACACTGTTAAGTAACCGGTTCCAAAAAAAGATTGTCCTTATCAGTTTGATGGCATGGTTTGCATTATTCAACACTCTGACAGCTTTTTCAGGTACTTATGAAATAATGTTGGTGACACGCTTCTTTTCCGGATTGCCGCATGGGGCCTTCTTCGGGGTAGGGGCTGTGGTAGCCGGCAGGTTATCTGCAAACGGCAAGGAAGCTCAAGCCGTGGCTGTTATGTTCGGTGGACTTACCATTGCCAACATCATCGGTGTTCCTCTGGGAACCTACATCGGGCAACATATTGATTGGCGCATCACCTTTGCCCTGGTCGGTTTAATAGGCCTGGGTACCATGCTTAGCCTCTTTTTCTGGATGCCAGCTTTACCGAACAAATCAGGCCCCGGTTTAATTAAACAGATGGGCCTGTTAAAAAGAAAAGAACCCTGGATGGTATTGATGGTGACAGCCATAGGAACAGGCGGTTTCTTTGCCTGGTACAGTTATATAGCTCCCCTGTTGATTCAGGTTACGGGATTTGAAGAATACCTGGTTATCTACATACTTGTGATTGCCGGATTAGGGATGACCGCAGGAAACATGATCGGAGGAAAACTGGCGGACAGGTATTCGCCCGTTACCGCAACATCTATTCTTCTCTTTGTAATGAGCTTTAGCTTATTACTTTTTACGTTTCTCGCAGGTAGTAAAATTGCCGTTCTGATAATGACATTCGCACTTGGAACCGTTTCTTTCTCCATTGCGGCTCCCGTGCAGATGTTGATGATACGTGCATCAAAAGGAGCAGAAGAGTTGGGTTCTTCATTTAATCAGGCTGCTTTTAATATTGCCAACGCTCTGGGTGCTTTCCTGGGCGGTATACCTATTAGTCTCGGTTATGGTTTTCTTTCTGCCAACTGGGTTGGGGCATTGCTGGCCTTGAGCGGCGCTCTCATAGCAGGGTCGGTAATGCTTTCGCAAACAAATACACTCATAGGATTCAACAGGTTACTCATTCGATTCAAGTGGTATCTGTTCAGAAGGTACATCCTATTGGCACCAACAAGGTCATAAGTATATTCAGAAAATCACGAATTGGAACTAAAAAGCAGTCAACATTTTTCACTTCTGACTCAATTTTCAATGTAAACCTTCCCTAAGACTTATTTATTGAGATCAAATACTATTTTTATATGATTTTTTAATTTAAATATCATTTTTTGTCTTACTTATAAATTTAAAAATGTATCTTCTTCTGAATTTATTAATTAAGGCAATCAGGCACATACGGTGAAAGAAAAGCTGCGCAAGGAGATTGAAGAGATTGAAGCTCTTACCGATGAAGAATTCACATACATCACCTCGCATTTTAAAGAGAGACGATTTAAAAAAAATCAGTTTGTTGTACAGGAAGGAATGCCGGTTCCTTATGATTTTTTTGTTGTAAAGGGACTGCTGAAAGCATATGTCATTGACGACAAAGGCAAAGAACATATCCTTCAGTTTGCCATGGAAAACTGGTGGATAAGTGATTACCAGGCGCACTTCAGTGAGAAGCCGGCTTCCATCAATATTGACTGCATCGAAGATTGTGAGATGCTAGCCCTCTCTCTGGAGAACAGAAGAAAGATCTGCCGCGAGTTCCACAAGATGGATCGTTTTTTCAGTATTAAATTCAACCTGGGGTATATCCGCCTGCAGCAGCGTATCCTCTCACTGCTCAGGGAGAATGCGGAAGAACGATACCGGAATTTACTGGAAAAGCAGCCCGACCTGATACAAAGAGTGCCAAAAAAATACCTGGCTGGTTTTCTTGGACTTAGCAGGGAAACCCTAAGTCGACTCGACCTCTCTCCAAAATAACTGTGATATAACTCACACGAAAAAAGTGATGTACATCATTTGATATCGCTGTACCAGCCATTAGCCTATTGGTTGTGATGTAAACATAATTTTTAAGTTACCCCTATACTTTATGAATAAAGGAGATGTACTCTTTTTTGTTAATAGTCAAAATTCACCGGGTTCTTCTGAAAAATCCGGTGGCTTTCACCTTTCAGAGGCAGCATACCCATATAAGACAATAACCGAAGCCGGGTTCAAAGTTGATTTCGTATCCCCGGAAGGTGGTATTGCACCCTTTGACGGTGTTGACTTAGATGACACGGTTAATGATTGGTTTCTGAACGATAAAGCCGCCCGAAAGAAAATAACACAAACTCTTAGACCCGAGCAGATTACTTCCCATGATTATCCTGCTGTATATATTATCGGAAGTCTGGGTGCAATTAGTGATATAGAAAATAACGGTCCGCTGCAAACAATTGCCCAAACAATTTGGGAGAACCAAGGTATTGTAGCCTCCATCGGCTATGGTTATGCAGGGTTATTGAATGTAACTCTTTCCGATGGCAGCTACCTGATCGATGGTAAAAAGCTGGCTGCACCGGGTAATGAACCAAATGTTGCAGATAACGCCCTTTCATTTACCACAAAAATGCTTAGGGAGGAACTTGAAAAACGCGGAGCCGATATGGTCCGGGCTGAACCTGAAACAGACAGCGTTATTACTGACGGACGCCTGATCACGGGTTCTGGCACTGCTTCCGCAAGCGCTATGGGACAAACTATTCTTAAAGAGTTTAAAAAATACTTATACCAGGTAGATCTCAGATAAAAATGCCCTGATTAATTCGCGAGCAATAATCAAATTGCTCTTGATATAGAACTTTAGTCATAAAGCAGGAAGTTGCTGACTGCGGCTTCCTGCCATTATCATCACTTAATCCAAGTAATTTCCGGAGTATTCAGACTCTTTATCTGTTTCGCCTAATACTTCTGACGGTTTATACTAACAAATACCTTCCCGCATCTATATTCTTGCTTCACTTTAAAGGTTTAATTATCATGCACGGCATCTTAAACGTGATTACGCCTTTAAAACAGCAAACCTAATTAAAACCAAAGGTATTACATGGCACAGGAACAGTCGGGAGCTATGAACGCCGCCAGCGGGAAGGGATTTTTTGGACATCCCCGAGGCTTGGCAACATTATTTTTCACAGAGCTCTGGGAGCGATTTAGTTATTACGGAATGCGCGCCCTGCTCGTGCTTTTCATGACGGCCGAGGCTATGGGCAGCAATCCCGGCCTTGGATTCAGCGTCGGTAAAGCAACAGCCATTTACGGGTTATATACCTTCTTTGTTTATGTATTGTCCCTGCCGGGCGGCTGGGTGGCCGATAAGTTATGGGGTCAAAGGAAGGCCGTTTTTGTAGGGGGCTGTATCATTGCCGCCGGACACTTCAGTATGGCCGTACCGACTACCACCTTCTTTTTCATCGGATTGGCCCTGATTGTAATCGGTACCGGCTTGCTCAAGCCGAATGTAAGTTCCATGGTTGGCGACTTATATCCGGAAGGAGGAGCCCGTCGTGATGCAGGTTTCTCAATTTTCTACATGGGTATCAACGTGGGTGCTATTTTAGGTCCCCTGCTTTGCGGTATTCTTGGGGAAGGATACAACTGGCATTACGGCTTCTCTCTTGCAGGATTCGGTATGGTACTTGGACTGATCTCTTATAAATACGGATTCAAATTTCTAGGTGATGCAGGCGATCTGAAAACCGGTGAAAGTGAGGAAATACTTCAAAAGAGAAGCAAGAAATTCTATGGCATCCTATCCTTTATAACCGCCCTTCTGGTTATTTTTGGATTCCTTGTCTCATCAGGTGCCATTACTGTTACGCTTGAAGCAATGGCTGAGTACCTAGGGTATGCTGCCGTTGCCATTACCGTTGCATTTTTTGCCTATATCATCTTCTTCGGAGGTCACACCTCTGAAGAGAAAAAGAAACTGGGCGTCATCTTCTGGCTCTTCATTCTGGCTGCAATTTTCTGGAGTGGTTTTGAACAGGCAGGATCCTCGCTAAACTTATTCGCAAAAGATTTGACCGATCGTGTAATTCTGGGTACGGAAGTTCCAGCCAGTACACTGCAGCTGATCAATCCCTTCTTTATTGTAATCTTTGCACCGATTTTTGGGTGGCTTTGGACCTGGCTAGCAAACCGTAATGCCAATCCATCCATACCGGTGAAATTCGGACTCGGTTTGCTGGGACTTGCTGCAGGTTTCTTTGTACTGTCTTGGGGTGCTGCCAATGCTACCGCTGCGAATCCCGTAACTCCTGCCTGGCTGGTAGTTACCTACTTTCTACATACCTGCGGTGAACTTGCACTCTCACCGGTTGGACTTTCATCTATGACCAAACTGGCACCGAAAAGCCGTGTCAGTCAGATGATGGGAATCTGGTTTGTAGCTGCAGCTCTTGGCAACCTATTTGCCGGTATTATGGCGGGACAGCTCGAAACCCTTGCCCCAACAAACCTCTTCTGGAGCGTTGCGTTATTCGTTGGCGGCGGTGGAATCATCGCACTGCTTGCGAGTCCCGGCGTTAAAAAGCTGATGGGCGACGTAGAGTAAAAGCAAGATCTTTTTTACGACTATAATGTTTCTAAACCACCCTTGGGTTCATGACCCTCCAAGGGTGGTTTTTTTGTATTGATTATAGCTGCAACGCCAGTCCGCCACCTATAAATGTACCCTGGCTTTCTACATCCAGTCCGGCATTAAGATCAAGCTGAAGAAATGACTTAACATGCTTGGTGAATCCGGCCTCGATATAGTGTTCATTAACTCCTTCACTATAAAATCCGGCATAACCACCATAGATCCCGATATTCGAATCCCCCGGCAAGGCATATCCGGGAGTGAGCGTTACTTTCCATACATCGGGAAACGGACCGACATCAAAAGTGTAACCTAAATTGGCAGAAATGCCGGCATAGTCGGTCAAACTGTAATCGGCCAGCAGGGCTGCTGAAGGTATCCACTCATCGGTCGTAAAATCGGTAGATCCTACCGGAATGGAAAGAGTGGTCAATCCTGATAGGCGCAAGTTACTACCGGGACGGTCGAAAAGTTTGAATTTCAGTCCCACCCCGGGATCAGGTACTCCGGTGAAATCGGTTGAAGGGAAGCTCTGAACTACAAATGAATTTAGCAACATTCTTAGCTCCACTCCGGATAAAAGACCGTTGCGAAAAACTAACTGTCCCAAACTGTACTGGTTGAGATCATTCACGGTAAAATATTCTACCCCAATTTCCAGATACGTGACTTTAGGCTCGACGATATAGGAACCGTCTCCAATTCCTGGCCGATCAGGTGAGATATTATCCTGTGCCATTAGCGGTGCGCTAGCGGCAAATATCAGGAGGAATAGCAGACAAAACATGTTTCGACTAGTCGACATGGTGAAAATCATTTTATGAATTAGATATTACCTTCATTCTAAATGCTTTCAATATAAATTGTACTGTTGACGTTCCTGCCTTTACGATGGGAAGTAGTTAGCGGCTTCATTGTGCCTGCTAAAGACCTTATATTTAATAGTGCAAAGATGCCAAGTTTAGCAAAACTTGGCATCTCGGTTTATCAGTCAAATTTAGAATGATTCGTTCATGAACAAGGAGTTGAAGATTATCCAGAAAGAGCCTATTGCTGCTATTGCCACCCCTGTAGGGGAAGGCGGCATAGCTGTCATCCGTGTCTCGGGCAACGAGGCTATTGCCAAGGTAAACCGCGCTTTTGATGGGAAAGACCTCCGGGATCAGAAATCCCACACCGTTCATTTTGGTAACATCATAGACCAATCTGGAAAAGTTATTGATGAAGTGCTGGTTACGCTGTTTCATTCCCCAAGATCCTATACGGGTGAGGAAACGGTAGAGATATCCTGTCACGGCGGGGTGTTAGTTACCCAGCAGGTGCTGGAGACCATTCTGGAACTGAACATACGCTCGGCAGAGCCCGGCGAGTTTACACAGCGGGCTTTTCTCAACGGTAAGATGGAATTGAGCCAGGCTGAAGCTGTTGCCGATCTCATTCATGCCAAAAGTAAAAAAGCACTGGATGCAGCTCACCAGCAGCTGGAAGGACGCCTAGGCGAACATATCAAAACCTTCCGACAGCAGATCATCGATGCCACGGCCATGGTAGAGCTTGAGCTCGACTTCATTGAAGAAGATGTGGAATTTGCCAACAAGGAAGAACTGGAAGAGCTGCTTATGGATCTGGATAAAGAGATTGATAACCTGCTATCAACCTACGAAGCAGGTCGCCTGGTCAAACACGGGGTGAAAACCGTCTTTATCGGCTTGCCCAATGCCGGGAAGTCAACGCTGCTTAACACCCTTGTGGGTAAGGATCGGGCCATCGTCACCGAAATTGCAGGTACCACTCGAGACACCATCGATGTAGACTGGAGCTACGACGGACTCCTGTTCAAACTTATCGATACCGCCGGTTTAAGGGAAACCGAAGATGTAATAGAAGCCGAAGGGGTCAGGCGTTCTCAGAAAGCTTTTGAGGAGGCAGATCTGGCCGTCTACCTAAAGGATTTATCCAAACCTTTCGCTCCGGAAGAACGAGAGGACCTTGGCGGTTTTCAGAAGAAAGCAGGTGATACCCCCTTTGTACTCGTGGGCACCAAAAAAGATATAGAACTTGAAAAAGAGGAAGAACGTCTGGATTATGATTTGAAAATTTCGGCACTGGAAGGCGAAAAGATTGAAGAACTAAAAAAACTGATGAAACAGCGGGCCTTGGAAAACAAGCATTACGATGCTTCCAGCCTGCTTGTAACCTCTTCGCGTCACCGGGATGCCCTTCTCAAAGCCCAGGAACATGTTCGCAGCGCACTACAGGCTCTGGACCGTGGTATGACAGGTGATTTCCTATCCATTGACCTTCGCGCTGCACTTAATGAGCTGGGGACCATCACCGGCGAAATCACCAATGAGGATGTGCTTGACAGCATTTTTTCGAGGTTTTGTATCGGTAAATAGAGGAGAATAATCTAATAATATTTATTTCCTATAGAAGAAAAGGCACGCGTTCCGGTTGCATTACTATCATGCAAACAAGATGCGTGCCTTTAGCAAAGATTAGAATTTAGTACAAACCTTTTCCGGTTTGTACTATTCCCAGGTTCTAAAAATCAGCTCACCGAAATAACGTCCAAAAAACCGGCATGTAATATTTCCTTGATCAGTAATGTTCCGTTGACCTTCTGACCAAAATCACCAGATTTATTGTAAATAAAAAAGCCCTGCCTCAAGAATGAGACAGGGCTGAATAAAAATTTAGACTAAATAACTGCTAGTTGCTTCCTCCATCATCTGAACCGGAAGCATCTCCATCAGACCCGGAACCTTGATTCTGCTGTTGAGGTAGCTCGGGGACAGCGGAAGGCGTTTGGGACTGATTGTCAAGCCCTCCATTGTCCTGCACAGGTTGTTCAACTCCGCTTTGTTGCACGGCACTTTGTGTTGATCCACCGGCATCGATTGCAAAGTTTGCCAATACACACAGAACCAATAAAGCGGTTCCCAGTACGGTTGTCGATTTCGACAAGAGGTCGGCCGTTCTACGGGCTCCAAGTCCGGCTCCTCCGCTCAGTGATCCGCCGGCGATACCGCCTGACAAACCGGATCCTTTACCTGGTTGCAGTAAAATAACAATCGTCAATAGTATGCAGATCAAAACGATCAGCGTAAGTATGGTATAGTAAAGCATAATTTTATTTTGTACGGGTGAATTTCGAACTAGTAAAGGTACCCAAAATTCCGTTTTTTTACAACGAAGGGTAATCAATTAATTTTGCTGCTTGCGCAAGCAGTCTGTATACCGTATTTAAACCTTATAGTTTAATAATTATTGCCGTAAATGGATCTAGAAAGTCTTAACCAGGAGTTCTCAACGTTTATTGAGCAATTTCCCAGTATTTCCTACCAGATTGCCGCAACGATAATCGTTATTTTGGGACTATGGCTGATTCGTCTGATTGCCGTTAGAATCATCAATAAAAAGATCGACGATGAGAAGCTACAGTATAAATGGCGTAAGAACCTGACTTATGTATCCGGCTTTCTTGGACTTTTTATCATCGGCAGCATTTGGTCGGACGGATTTAAATCGTTTTCTACTTTTCTTGGTCTTCTCAGTGCCGGTCTTGCCATCGCCCTCAAGGACCCGGTCTCGGATTTTGCGGGATGGGCCTTTATTTTATGGCGCAAGCCTTTTGAGGTAGGCGATCGTATTCAAATTGGAGATGTAAAAGGGGATGTAATTGATGTCAGGCTCTTTAAATTTACAGTCCTTGAGATCGGAAACTGGGTGCATGCCGACCAGAGCACCGGACGTGTTGTACATGTATCGAATCACAAGGTTTTTACCGATTCTCTCGCCAACTATACCAGTGACTTTGAATTTATCTGGAATGAAATCCAGGTTCTCATAACCTTCGAAAGCGACTGGAAAAAAGCTAAGAAAATACTGCAAGAAATTGCTGATAAACACCTGAAAGATTTTGTAAATGAAGCAGAGCGACAGGTAAAACGGGCAACAAAATCCTATCTTATTCACTACCGCTACCTGACCCCCATCGTTTATACGGATGTGCTAGACAGCGGCGTAAATCTTACTATTCGACACTTAACCAACCCGAGGACACGTCGCAAGGTTAGTCAGGCGATCTGGGAAGATATATTGGACCGATTTGATGAACACGACAATATTGATCTGGCTTATCCTACGATGCGGATCGAACGTTGATCCTATTTTGGAATAGGCTGAATAAGCTCCGGGCCCTGGCTGTTTAGATCGGCGACCTTTTCGGATACCCTGTTTACCGCCATTTCCGTCATCCCCAGTGGCTGCAATAGTTTTTTAAGATCTTCTGCATCCGCATCTTTATTCAACCACTGCTCATAATCATCGGGCTGCAGTATTACCGGCATGCGGTCATCAACAGGTTGAACCAGCGCATTGGCTTGGGTGGTCAGAAGCGTAAATGAGTAGACATCCCGTCCGCTCCCTGACTGCCAGACGGAATACAAACCTGCAAATCCGGCAATCTCACGGGCCAGCAACCGGATATAAAAAGGGGTGCTTTTCTTTTCGGATGTCTTCCATTTATAAAACCCATTGGCGGGAACAATGCACCGACGTTTCCCAAAACATTCACTTAGCCACTCATCTTCTTCAACCTCTTCCGACTTGGCTTGGTAATGTTTCTTTCCTTCACTTTCGGCATCCGCATTTTCGGGTATCAGTCCCCACTGAAAGTTGTAAATTTTTCTTTCCTCCTGTTCTTCATATACCACCGGCATAAGCGATCCAGGACTTATATTGTAGTCGGGCTCAAAAAATTCATCCCGATGTGTCGAAACCTGAAACTCTTCTTCAATAACACTTTTTTCACTGTGTCGTGCTAGTCGCTCACTCATTGTAAACCGGTTATGTTAAATTAAATTTGCTGATGGTGTCAAAGAGGTATTTATTCTAATCAACTTTCAAAGATAACAGATTGTTTCGTGGCTATGAATATTTTTGTCAACCATGAAGAGCAGCGGCTAAGAGCCGGCTGGCGGATATTTTTGCAGTTTATATTATTCGTGCTGCTTGTTTTTGGATTTATGCTTGTCAGAAATGTGCTGAGTATCGCGCCGTTGAAAATCTACGATGCCCTACTCATGTGCTCTGCAGGAATCCTCAGCGTGTGGATTGCCACCCGGCTTTGGGATAAACGTGCTTTCAGTGATTACGGACTGGCAAGCAACCGTCTTTGGTTTCGTGAGCTGGGTTTTGGGCTCCTGCTTGGTTTGGCAGCAATGAGCCTGATTTTTGTGATTCAATGGTCTGCCGGCTGGATTGAAATAACCGGCTACGGCTGGGAGAGGTCTTCCACTATCCCCTACCTGGTATGGATCTTAAGCTATTTTATGGCAATGCTCATCGTCGGTTTTTACGAAGAGCTGATTTTCCGAGGCTACCAAATCATCAACTTGGTAGAAGGCTTTCGTTCTGAAAGAGTCAGCCTGTTCAAAGCGGCTTTGCTTGCTGTTCTAATAAGCTCAACGATCTTTGGTCTGCTTCATGCCGGGAATCCCAATGCAACGATCATTTCTACTGTCAATATCGTATTTGCAGGTGTCATGCTGGCTGTGCCATTTTTGGTCACAGGTAGACTTGGCATCTCTGTGGGAATTCATATTTCCTGGAATTTTGTTCAGGGGGGGTTATTAGGATTTGCCGTTAGCGGTACTCCTTTCAGAGGGTCACTGGTTCAAATCAGGCAGGGAGGAGAAAAGTATCTCACAGGCGGCAGTTTTGGTCCGGAAGCAGGCCTGATTGGAATATTCGGCATGCTGTTCATATTGGCAATTTTTTTCGTTTATACACGTAGAAATAGTGAAGGCCTGAAGGTTCATTCATCCTTTAAAAATGGTGCATCAAAATCTGTGAATCAGGATGAGTGAAGGCCATAAGTTTTGTATATTCTTCTACCTGATGAACATCGTTTGATTTTGAAGCGATGCTAAGAAGCAAAATGATAATAAAATAGAAAGGTGAGAACGTTGAAATTTGATGAACTAAACTTGAACCCTTCTGTACTAAAAGGGCTGAACGACCTGGGAAATACGAATCCGACTTCCCTACAAGAAACGATAATTCCTGCATTTCTGGATGGTAAAAACGCATTTGTAAAAGCCGGTGATATCCAAGGTAAGGTTGAAGTTATCTCCATTACCACCGTTGATACCATTTCCAAAAACAAGGACGAAAAAGGTACACTGGTACTGGTATTAACACCCAATCCCAAAGGTGCCCATCATATCGTGGGGCAAATCTCTGAACTGGCCAAACACGAAGAAGTCACCACCGCTACTATTGATATGGACGGCGATCGGGAAGCACAGGAAAAAGCCGTTCTGAACGGTACTTCCGTACTGGTGGCCAACCCCGGCAGACTCCTGGATATCATGGAGGATAACCTCTTTATACTTCGAAATGTGAAATTCCTGGTCATCGATGGCCTGGATGAAATGATTGATATCGGTCTTGAAGAGCAGCTCAAAAAGATCAAAAAACGGGTGATGAGTGAGTCTCAGAAACTGTTGTTCACCAATGAGCTGAATAATAATGTCAAGTCACTGGCCGATAACTTTCTGGAGAGTCCTGCACTGATAGGCTTCGAAAACCTGGGTTCAAACGGACAGACGCTTCAGGGCCCGCCAGAAGTATCTAAAGACCTCAGTCAGGGTTACATCAATGTACCGAGCCGGATGAAAATTACTACTCTTATGGCTCATATTGAAAAAACACCGGCCGACAAGTGTGTTATTTTTACGGCCTCCAAAAGGGGAACAGACAGGCTCTACCGTATATTCAGAAAAAATAATATGAAGGTGACCAGCCTTCATGGCAAACTCTCTGATGAGAAGCGATCACAGCGTTTTGCCAATTTTGCCAATGGCGATGTACAGTTCCTGCTGGTTTCCGATATCTCAGCCAGTGAACTGAACCTTGACAAGGTCACCCAAGTCATTAATTACGACGTGCCTAATGACCCTGATGAATACAAGTATCGGGCTAACCTGGTGGGAGCCGGCAAAGCGTCCCGAATCGTGTCACTGGTTTCGAAACAGGACCAGAGTGATATCCGGGAACTTAAAAATGAAATCGGTCAGTCACCCGAAGAGTTGCCGCTTCCTGAAAAGGTTGTTGAAAAGCTTGAAGAACGTAAGAAGAAGGGCAAAAAACAGAAAAGAGACAGCCGACCCAAGAGGGGGAGCAAGGGCAAGAAAGAGAAAAAAGAGCGTAGCAAGAACAAAATGGAATTGCCTCGTCCAAGTTATGAAAAACTGAGTGGCGGCCGCACGGGAGAAGCAGATGAGCGAACCGGCGTTGTGGAGTTTTTCCGAAAACTGTTTTCCTAACCTCCTGACCTGAAATTGAATAACCTATTAACCCTCCAAGGGTCAGGACCCTTGGAGGGTTAGTTATAGCCTTTCCTCTTTTTTCGATGCTTCTTAAACAAACAGACCTCCAAGATTCGGTAACCCTGGAGGTCTGTTTTATAATTGGTCAGTAAGAATTATTGAGTGCCTTTCATCAGGCAGTCATCTTTTTCTTTTCGCTGGCAGAGGCAAAGACCACATCCTTAATGGCTTCAAAGCCTTTCAGCGTCTTTTCAATATGTTCATCCGTATGTGATGCTGTCGGAATCAATCGGATCAGTACGGTGCCTTTGGGCACTACCGGGTAGGCAACACCGCTTACAAAGACGCCGTGCTCTTCACGGAGCTTGCGCATGATCAGCTGACACAGTTCAGTACTTCCTTCTGTTAAGACAGGAGTTACCGGACACTCAGCAGGCAGTACATTATAGCCCATATCAATGAGACCCTGACGCAGCTTGTTGGTGTTTTCCCAAAGCTGCTCTCTCCATTCGGGATGGTCCTGAATAAGCTTGAGACGCTTGCGTGCGGATTCCACAATAGGCATGGGCACCGACTTGGCAAAAATCTGGCTTCGTGTATTTGCCTTTAAAAATTCAACGACGCGCTCTTCCGTGGCAACGAAAGCCCCGATTAAGGCAAAAGCTTTAGCAAAGGTACCGAAGTAAATATCAATACCGTCCTGGCAGCCGAGGTGCGTTCCTGTTCCAGAACCGTCTTTCCCCATGGTTCCTACACCGTGAGCATCATCCACCAAAAGGCGGAACGGATACTTCTCTTTAAGAGCAATGATCTCTTTCAATATCCCAAGATCACCGGTCATACCAAAGGCTCCTTCCGTTACAACCAGAATTGAGGAGTTAGGCTTTTTATTACGGTGGGCTCTTTCAAGCTGCTTTTCAAAACTTTCAATATCGTTGTGCTTGAAGACTGATTTATCGGCCATAGCCAGCTGTTTTCCGTCTACAATACATGCATGGCTCAGTTCATCATAGATCAGAAAGTCGTTGCGGTCAACCAAGGCGTGGATGACACTCATGATTCCCTGGTAGCCGTAATTCAGCAGCAGTGCCGATGGCTTGTGTACAAAATCAGCCAGTTCTTTTTCAAGGGCTTCATGCTGATCGGAATTACCCGTCATCAATCGAGCACCCATCGGAGCACTAAACCCATACTTTGCAGCGGCTTCTGCATCATATTTTAAAACTTCTTCTTTATTCCCTACACCCAGATAGTCATTGATACTCCAAACAATAACATCCTTGTCATTAAACTTCATTACCGGACCGAGCGGGCCTTCCAACTTGGGATAGGTATAATAACCGTATCCTTCTGAAGTAAATTCGCCGAGGGGACTTGGCCTGTCCTGAAGCTTTTCAAATAAATCCATACCCGTTCACTGTATTTCTAATGTTCGAATTAAGATGAGTTTACACATAAAAATAGGCCGTCAGAGCCTTGTAAAAAGATTTTAAAAATAACCAAAATTCGCCGTTTCTCAAAAACGATTGCATTTACAAGTTTGTGATAAGAGGTCCTATATATGGTGTTCTTTGGCCAAATATATGTGATATTTTCCGCAATTACCCACTAATGACCAGATTTCATCTTCTTATATGTCAAAACCCGATAAAAAGATCCGCCTCACAGTACACGGTTCCCTGAATGATTTTCTGGATAAAGGGTTATCGGATCCCACCCGTCTGACGATCTCTTTTGAACTATCACCCTCGGTCTAGGACCTTATGGAATCTAAAGGTATTCCACATACGGCAGTATTCCGGGTTCTGGTCAATGGCGCACCGGAATCGGCAGATTATAATGTTATGCCAGACGATGAAATTGAAGTCTTCCCAATGGAAGAAGTGGATCCTGATGAGCTTGAAACGATATTCTCGTCTCCTCCCGCTTTTATCGCCGACAGCCATTTAGCAAAGCTGGGTCGTGACCTTAGATTATTGGGGATTGATACCTTAATAAATGAGGAAAAAGAAGATGCAGAGATCATTCGCCTGTCAAACAATGAGAAGAGAATGATACTCACCCGGAACCTGAACCTGCTTCGGCACGGCTCCACACAATACGGGTACTGGGTACGTTCCGAAGATCCTGACCAACAATTGGATGAGGTTCTCTCCCGCTTTAATCTGTTTGAAATGATTCAACCTTTCAGCCGATGTATGACCTGCAATGGTATGCTTGACGAGGTTTCACCGGAGGAGGTACGCGAAGAAGTTCCTCCGAAGGTACGTGAGTGGTGTGACCAATATCACCGATGTAAAGACTGCGGTAAAGTTTACTGGAAAGGTTCCCACTATGACAAGCTCAAGGAGAAGGTCCAGAGGGTTATTAATAAGATGCAGAGACAGGGCTAAATGGTAAGAAAAGTTGTTGTCATCCCGGACCCCGATCCGGGATCTATTAAGAACTCCGGATCAACGCTGTAGCTTTAACTTCTACTAAGGATCCTGAAACAAGTTCTAAATGACAACGGAATTGACCCCATTTCACTACCGCGTGACAGTTAAGTTATTAACTCTGTGATCCACCGAGCTTCTCTGTGTCGCTCTGTGGAATAGTCAGGCACTCACCAGTTCACCTAGTTCCAAAACCACCTCAACCAACTCATCGATATGCCTTCGCTCCGTACGATGGTTGATAAAACAAACCCGCATGGCTGTCGCTCCATCGATTTTGGTTCCTGTCAGAAATACTCTTCCATCCTGCTCCACGTGGTGAATAAGCTCATCATTAATCTTATTCAACTCCTTTTCGTTACGTTCCGCTCCGGGTGACCGATACCGAAAACAGACAATCGACAATGGGGCGGGTGCCATCAGTTCCAGGCTATGCTCTACTTTGATTTTCTCTACCAGGTATGCTGCCTTGTCAATATCCTCTCGAATTGTCTCTCTGATTTTTTGGGCACCGTAGGCTTTGAGGGTCATCCAAACTTTCAGCGCCTTGAACTCTTTGGTCAGCGGAAGGTTATACTCCATCAGATCCGTTCTTGCATCACCGGTTTTGTCGGATTTTAGATAGTCGGGAATAGTACTAAAAGTGGCCCGTAAGTGCTCCGGGTCCTTAACCAGCACTCCGCCGGCTTCAAAAGG
The DNA here is from genome assembly GCF_011059145.1 of Halalkalibaculum roseum. Taxonomy (NCBI): domain Bacteria; kingdom Pseudomonadati; phylum Balneolota; class Balneolia; order Balneolales; family Balneolaceae; genus Halalkalibaculum; species Halalkalibaculum roseum. The sequence continues at coordinate 533,892 of NZ_JAALLT010000004.1, forward strand.
CACAAACATCCATTTATGGGGATTGATTACCACAGAATCCGCGCGTTCAATACCGTCAAACAGGTGACTCACGCCCGATACTGCCGCAGCGGGTCCACCATATGCCGCATCCACATGGCACCAGATATTGTGCTTTTCACAGATATCAGCGACTGCATTGAGATCATCAACAGCCCCTGTATTTGTGGTTCCCGCTACGCCAATTCCGCATATAGGATGGAGGCCATTTTCTTTGTCCTTCCCGATCGCTTCATCAAGGGCGTCAGGGATGATACGTTGTTCTTCATCCACAGGAATTTTTCGCAGATATTTCTTACCAAGCCCTAGCATATCAACCGCCTTGTCAAAACTCGAATGGCCCTCAGCCGAGACATAGACGGTTTGAGGCGGACTCCCATATACTCCTTCTTCAGCCACATCTACCGGCGATTTGATCTTTCTTGCCACGGCCAGGCAGTTAAAATTGGCGACAGACCCTCCGCTGAGTAATACCCCCGCACTGGTCTCGGGATAGCCGATAAATGCTGCCACCCATCGCATGACCAGCCGCTCCATTTCGGTGCTGACCGGGGAAGAGTGCCATTTCAAATTATTCTGATTTAGTGAAGCCTTGATCATCTCAGCAAGCACAGCCACCTGGTTCCCACCGCCGGTTATGTAACCGAAATATTTGGGTCCTGCGCTGTTGGTAATACTCTCCAGTACCTTTTCACGCACTTCAGAGAGCACGCTCTCTATTTCAGAAGACTTTTCCGGTAAGGGTTCGTCAAATAAGGCTATGACCTCCCCGGCGGACTTACCGGCAAATACTCTTTTATCTGATTTCTCTTCATAGTATTCAGCTATAAGCTCTCCGGCTTCTTCAATCCATCGCTGAAATTGACGGGTAGGTACATCAAGACTCATTCTGCTGCGTATCTAGAATTTATAAAATTAGATGTGATTACTTTGAAAGCACAAAGTTGAGATTGGCAGTCGCCTTTCCATTAGTCTTTAAACCATCCTGGAAGGGTCAGGAGCCCGCCAGCATATCAACATTAATTTTAATCGGTGTCAACCCAGCTGTAACTCACAAAAGCGAATTTCTTGCTGTCAAGTGACCAGGAAGGCACGTTGATGGTACCCTGTCCACCGAAGAGTTCAACCACTACTTCAGGTTCACCGCCTTCTATAGGCATAAGCCGAAGCACCACATCTTTGTTGGGCGGGTGCCCTTCCACGCTTGCATCGTAGGAAAGAAAGACAATATGGTTTCCATCCGGCGATGGATGCGGGAACCAGTCACCATACTCCTCATTGGAAGTAATCTGTTCTACGCCGGTTCCATCCGGTCGCATACGGAATATCTTCATCACACCCGTACGAACCGAGTTGAAATAGATCCACTTTCCGTCCGGTGTGTATTCGGCGCCATCGTCCAGGCCTTCCGCAGTTGTTAGCCGAGTCTCTTCTCCACCATTCACGGATATGGCATAGATATCAAATTCGCCGTTGCGCTGGGCCGGGTAGACAAGAGTTTCACCGTCGGGTGACCAGCCGTGCCAATAGGATGGAGCTTTTTCAGTTACCAGGCGCGGCGTACCTCCTGTGGCGGGCATAACGTAAATTTTAGATCCTTCTCCCTCCGGTGAATGGCTGATAGCCAGCATGCTGCCATCCGGTGAGAAGCCGTGGTCGTTATTGCAATTATCGGCAAAGCCCGTATCCAGCTGCTTGGGCTCGCCACCTTCTACTGGAATGGTATAAAGCCTACCGTTGCTGTTAAATAAAAAATAGCTGCCGTCATGTGACCAGTTGGGCGCCTCAATATGGTCTTTGACCTGATATACAACTTCGCGCTCACCGGTTTCGATATTATAGGTTTCCAGGCTGCTTTGGAGAACTTTGCCCTCCGGCTGTTCTGCGTTGTCCTGGGCATATGCATTCAGGGCCCAAAGCATGCTGAAGCAAAATGCAAGTAGACAAGCGCCGGTTTTCAGGATGGTTGATTCTGTTTTGGTGTTATTCCACATTGTTACGCCTTTCTTTTTTGGGTTCATTTACTCCTTTCATAAATAACCAACAGCCGGGTAAAATGCACTACTCAAATTTGTAAACTAAAATCGAAATTTTAGATCTGTGGAATGGTGCCCTCTGTGTTTGTACCACAGAGTTGCACTGAGAAGCACGGAGGGTCACAGAGAGGATTGTGGTTGATAAATATACCCGCCTTGTAAAGGGCTAAAGCCCTGTTGCAATTCATTATATACACTATCCTCCCTGCCCTGAAGGACAGGGCAACTGAACATATTTCTCATTTTGGTATAGACCCCAGTTAACGCACTTAGGATTTTGAAAGATTATTTTCGAATTTAAATCGATCAATAAATTCATAATATTCATCCAGGTATGTTTTGCGACGATGGTGTTTCTCCTGATTTTCAATATATCGGTATACTCTTTCTTCATGCGAACGGCTAACTGATACCGCAAAATAGTCATCCTGCCAGCCAAAGTGCTCTGCCCAAAATAGATTCCTGTTAGCCCAATACGACGATTCTCCCTTAATCAAATTCATTACCGTTGCCACATTTTGATCAGTTGATAAAGAGATAAGAGCATGCAGGTGATCAAGCCAACCGTTGATATTAAGTAGATGAATGTTCTTTCCCGTGGCATATTCCCGAATGTGACAGCATAAAGCATCTTTATTAAACTTGCTCATCAAAGGTTTCCTTTCTTTGACCGACCAAACAGCATGCAAAACCAGCCGAGTATAAGGCATAATGTGTTCAGATAAATTATTCTTTGGAATAACTGTTAGACCGACAAATTGAGTATTCCTTACAGCCCGGTTTACAAATTATCAGCCTCCTTTTACTATAAGTTTGGTACAAAGCCAAGTAGGTTCATTCTAGCAAACTGCCCCATTATAGCCTCCAATCATTGCCCCGTCCTTCAGGTCGGGGAATAAAAAGATATTCTTCAATCTACTAGGGCTTTAGCCCTTACCCATTTCCGAACGGTTGAAAGTGGATCCCTGTTCACACAAGAGGCTTACAAACAAGCTGTACAAGACCATTTTTCTCAAATTACGATACCCATATTCTCTTCCAAAATTCGTATATTAACCTGTTTATTCGAATGTTAAGTTAATTCCTGAATGGCCCAGAAAGAAGCAGTCACTACACAAGAAAAAAACGGCAGCCCCGATACTGAAGAACGCCCCATCATCGTCAAAGGTGCACGCGTACACAACCTTAAAAATATTGACGTTGAAATACCCCGTAACAAGATGACGGTCATCACCGGGGTATCCGGCTCCGGCAAATCCAGCCTGGCGTTTGATACCATTTACGCTGAGGGACAGCGCCGGTATGTGGAAAGCCTCTCCAGCTACGCCCGACAATTTCTTGAACGCATGGACAAACCGGACGTAGACTTCATGCAAGGTATCTCTCCGGCCATGGCCATTCAGCAAAAAACTACCTCCACAAATCCCCGATCCACGGTAGGTACCACAACGGAGATTTATGATTATATGCGCCTGCTCTACGCCCGTATCGGTCATACGATCTCCCCGAAATCCGGCCGTGAAGTAGGAAAGGATACAACAAAAACAGTTATTGAACGGCTATTTGATGAATACGAGGAAGGCACAAAATTCTATATACTCTTTCCTATTCCCCAACACGAGGAGAAGAAAGTAAAAGATGAACTGAAGGTTCTAAAGGAAAAAGGATTCACCCGGCTGCTTAAATTAGACAATGAAGAGATGCTGGATATGACCACCGATGATGTGGATCCCAGTGATATCGATACCGACGACTACCGGGTGCTGGTTGACCGCCTGGCCGTCAAGACTGACGAAGATACCCGCGGTCGTATTGCCGGTTCCCTGGAAACTGCTTTTCAGGAGGGTCACGGTCGCTGTTCCCTGAAGATTCGAAACGGGGAGGAACTTCCTTTCAGTGAGCGCTTTGAGATGGATGGCATTGAGTTTGAAGAACCGAGTCCTCAAATGTTCTCGTTTAATAATCCCTACGGTGCCTGCGATACCTGTGAGGGCTTCGGACAGGTCTCAGGCATAGATGAAGATCTGGTCATTCCCGACCCCGAGAAAACCATACGTGACGGGGCCATCGCACCGTTCAGCGGACAAAAATTCAGCAAGAATCTGCGCGACCTTATCAAAGTTGCTGCTCGATACAGTTTACCCATCGATACACCCTATAGTGATCTCTCCAAGGAGGTAAAAAAGATACTCTGGGAGGGCAAAGATGAATATGTCGGCCTCCGGCCCTTCTTTGAGGATATCAAAAGCCAGTCATACAAAGTGCACATGCGTGTGTTTTATTCCCGCTATCGTGGGTACAGCCGCTGCCCGGATTGTGAAGGATACCGTGTAAGAAAAGATGCTCTTTATGTAAAAGTAAATGATAAACATATCGGTGAAGTGGGTGAAATGACCATCGGCCATGCCCGTGAATTCTTCGAAAACCTGGAACTTACGGAGTTTGAGAAGGAAGTTGCCGACCAGGTATTATATGAGATTCGTAAGCGTCTGAAGTACCTGGATGAAGTCGGACTCGAATACCTTACCCTGAACCGTCTTGCCAATACCCTGAGCGGAGGTGAATCACAGCGGATCAGCCTGGCAAACTCCCTGGGAAGTTCACTGATCGGCAGTCTATATGTACTGGATGAACCGACTATAGGTCTTCACCCGAGAGATAATGACCGTCTCATAAATATACTGAAATCTCTCAGAGATATTGGCAATACCGTACTGGTAGTTGAACATGATCCCGAAATGATCAAAGCTGCAGATAATATCATTGACATCGGACCCTTTGCCGGGGTTCATGGCGGTGAAGTCAACTTCACAGGCACCTATGAAAAGCTTCTTGATTCAAAAACCCTGACGGGGAAATACCTGAGTGGAAGAAAGGAGATACCGGTACCCGAAAAACGCAGAAAAGGAAATGATAAGGCCATCACCCTTGAAGGTGCTACCGAACACAACCTGAAAAGCCTTAAGGTAGATTTCCCCCTTGGCAAACTAATCTGCGTAACCGGTGTCAGCGGATCCGGAAAATCCACGTTGGTACATGATACCCTCTATGCAGGCATCCAGAAGCGAATGGGTACCTACAACGATAAGGTGGGCAGACACAAAGCCCTTTCGGGTCTCAATAATATCGATTCGGTAGAAATGGTCGATCAGTCACCTATCGGCAGATCTTCCCGATCCAATCCTGCCACCTACACCAAAGCTTTTGACGGAATCCGCGATCTCTTTGCAAATACGAGGCAGTCAAAGATTATGGGTTACGAACCCGGACATTTTTCATTCAATGTTCCCGGTGGCCGATGTGAGAACTGCCAGGGCGAAGGCATACAGAAAATTGAGATGCAGTTTATGGCCGATATTGAACTGACCTGTGAAGAGTGCGGCGGTAAACGCTATCGTAAGGATGTACTGCAGGTTAAATACCGAGGCAAAAATATTCACGATGTCTTGGAAATGTCGGTCTCCGAAGCACTGGAGTTTTTTGTGGATGAAACTTCAATCACCAACCGTCTACAACCCATGGAGGATGTGGGCCTTGGGTATCTCAAACTTGGGCAAAGTGCCACCACTCTTTCAGGTGGAGAGGCACAGCGAGTTAAACTTGCCAAATTCCTATCAAAATCGGCCGGCGACCATACGCTCTACTTCTTCGATGAGCCCACCACAGGACTTCATTTCGAAGATATTGCCAAACTGCTGGACTCCTTCAACGAGCTGGTTAACAACGGGCATACTGTTATCATCATTGAACACAACCTGGACGTCATCAAATGTGCTGACCATATTATTGATATCGGTCCTGAAGGCGGTTTTGCAGGTGGACAAATTGTTGGGGAAGGAACTCCGGAAGAGATCATGGAGATTGAAAAAAGCTATACCGGAAAGTATCTAAAAGACGTGCTATAAAACACGCCGGAAAAGAACTGAAATCAGACTTTTCAAAATGAAGTACAGGGCCCTGCTACTCAATCAACAGGCGCCTAATGACATTATTTTTGCGATCCACGACGAATAGAACAGACCCCCCATTTCGGCTTATAACTAGGTGATAGGGATCATTAAAACGCGCTTCTTTTCCGGATCCATTCTGTAGTCCCGCTTCACCGGTACCTGCAATCGTAGTTACCATTCCGTCTTTGATCATTCTGATTCTGTGGTTTTCGGAATCCGCCACGTACATGGTCCCATCGCGATCCACGGTTATCCCTAGGGGTTCATTAAAGCGTGCCTCATCCACCGGCCCGTCCTTAAATCCTCGAACACCTTCCCCCGCAAAGTTGCTGACAAAACCGGTATTCAGGTCGACCTTACGAATCCTGTGATTAAATAAATCTGAGACGTAGAGTACCGTTTCTTCCAAGTTCAAAGCCAGACTGACCGGCCGGTAAAAGAGCGCTTGTGGCCCTGGACCGTCTCGATAACCTCGTGCTCTCATACCTGCCAAGGTAGATACTTCTCCATTCGGACTAATGACCCTGATTTTATTATTGAAAGCATCGGCCACATATAGTGTGAGGTTGGACTGCTTTATTGCAACATCGGCCGGCACATTAAAGGTGGCTAATAGCTTTTCACCATTCTGATCACCGATAAACCCGCTTCCTGCAAATCGCGTTACTTCTCCTGCGGGACTGATAGCATGAACCAAATTATTAAATGAACCTGCAACATAAAGAGTCCCATCTACACCCAGTGCCATACCCATCGGATTGCTCGTAAAACCTGAAGCAAAGGTCGATACTGTCTGACTCCGGTAAACTTTCCGAATAGCGGTATTATGATAGTCCGATATGAAAATGCTACCGGCATCATTAACCTCAACTCCCCAGGGCTGGTTAAAACGAGCAGAAGATTGCTCCCCATCCACATTTCCTTCAAATCCGCTGCCTGCCTCCGTGGTTACGGTGACGGTTAACAGATAGTTAAAGACAGGTCCACTTACAGTTTGTTTGCCTATAGTCAGCGAAACGGGACCTGTTTTTGACCTTTTCGGGACCGTAACCTCAATTTCGCTCTCAGAAATGGTATTTATCTCAGCTTCTACACCATTGAAAGCTACTTTCAAACCTTGTGCAGCATCACTAAAACGGTCTCCGCGTATGGATACAGTTGTGCCGTAAGTACCGCTATCGGGTTCAACTGACTGAATGACCGGTAACTGATCGTCGGGAATATTTGTCGGCAAATCCGATTGATTGCACGCCACTGACAATGCAGAAATTGCGACTATAATTGTTAAAAGGTACCTGGGGTGCATTCTTGTAAATAAAGCTTTTGAATGAATAGCGGAATCGATTAGAGGCTTAGATAATTCCGCTTCCAAATAGCAAAGTAATAAAACAACCACATTACTTCTAACTTACAGGCACTACAATACCATAAATAGCAGGCATCTATAAACTGTAGAATACGTACTAAGTACCGGGATATATGGATATTTATAATATTATTTTTACGTATTTGAATACGTATAATTGATTAAATACTAAGATGTCTAGAATTATTAATATTATTTAATCTAGCCTGTTATTTGTAACATCTCACTATAGATTCATCTTTGTATAAAGTATTTGCCATCATTCTAAAACTAATTACTTCTATTATGAAAAAATTATTCGCTTTACTACTTGTAATCGGCCTGGTAACATCCGCCGGTGTAGACACGCTTAAAGCACAATCACCGCTTAATTTTGGCCTAAGAGCGGGATTAAACTTCGCCAATTTCAATGATTTAGATGGAGATAGACCTGATTCTCGAACCGGAATTATGGTTGGGGGTTACTTAAACTTCAAGGTTCCTATGAGTCCTGTATCTATTCAACCTGAAGTACTCTACACTCAAAAAGGGGCTGAAGAATCAGGAGCAACCGTAGAGTTGGATTATCTCGAAATTCCGGTACTTGCCAAATTTAGCTTCGCTCCCGGTCCTGCCACTCCTCATGTATATGTCGGTCCTTACGTAGGTTTTGTCCTGAACAGTGAGATTTCCGGTGGCGGTGGAAGCGTTGAAATCGACAATGCTCAAACTGACTTTGGCGGTATTGTTGGTGCCGGTCTGGATATTAACCTGGGTCTGACGAAACTCAATGCCGGTGCCCGGTACGGTTTCGGACTAAATGATGCTTTTGATAACGGACAAGGTAAAAACGGTGTCTTTTCCATCGTTGTTGGAGTCGCTTTGTAAGTTTTGCCTTATCTTTTGTTGACCCTTTCAGAGGCAATCCAATACGGATTGCCTCTTTTTTATTAAACAAGTATTCTTATCACACTGTTAAATTACTACTTCTCAATGCGATTTTATTATCATGCCTAAAAGCACGTTCTTTCCTGTTTTCATTCTTCTTTTTTGTACTCTATCTCTCTACTCATGCAGTGAACAGTCACGATCTCCCGTGCCGGACATGCAAGACCAGCCCCGGCTGCTGGTATTTACTAAAACCGAAGGCTACCGGCATGCTTCTATACCAAAAGGTGTTGAAGCATTGGAAAAGATAGCAAGTGAAAACGGGTGGAGTATTCATCATACCGAAGATGCCTCCGTTTTTAATCCTGATACGCTTAATACTTACCGAACGGTAATTTTCCTGAGCACCACAGGAGATATTTTCAACGAAACTCAACAGAATGCATTTGAAGATTTTATCCAAAATGGGGGCGGTTTTGTAGGTATTCACGCCGCAACCGATACGGAATATGATTGGCCCTGGTATGGGGATATGGTGGGTGCCTATTTCGAGAGCCATCCCCAAATACAGGAAGCGCGACTTAAGGTGGTAGATAGGAGTCACCCTTCAACCGATTTTCTCCCAGAGGAGTGGATCAGAACCGATGAGTGGTACAATTTTATGGATATTAATCCGGGCATCAACGTACTTATTAACCTTGATGAAAACAGTTATGAGGGCGGCAACAATGGGGACAATCACCCGATTGCCTGGTTTCACAAATTTGAGGGAGGGCACATCTTCTACACGGGTGGCGGACATACCTCTGAAAGCTTTGACAGTGAGCCCTTCCTGAATCATCTGAAGGGTGGGATTGAATATGTCTTACAAAATTCTTTAGAATAATTAACAGCTTCCGCGAGTTCAAACTGCCCTAAAATCATTGAGAATAAATTAATTAATAAGCTGGAATCATCCATTTACAGGACTATCTTTGGTAGTATAATTTCAGGCTTGATTCAAATATAGCACATGCTTCGAAAACTGATACTTTTAAACTGGTCTTCTTTCCTGTCTCGTCTGTCAAAATTCCAGACGGTATTAGTGATCGGCTATATCATCTTTCTGCTGATATTATTCTCCAATCTGCTTGGTAGCGCCCTGGTCATCGTCCTTTTTGATAAGAATCCGATGGTACTTAAGGAACTGCCATGGCTTACACCGGAGATACATTACCTGATACTGCTGGTTTTTGCCAACATTTTATGGATCCTGCACTTTTCCTTTACAAGCACACGGCTGCTTAACATGGAAGAAAACCGCAAGCTGCTCTCATTCGGCTACCCGGTTAATAAACTGGCATGGCACCTGAACTTGATCGGATTCTTTCACCCGTTGAACATCATCTATAATTTTACATGGACTGCTTTTCTACTGCTGCAGATCAAGCACGTGATGTATATACCGGTAGTCATCATCGTGGTATTGCTCAACTACGCCATTATATACTCTTTTAAACACAGGTTTTTAAAGATAGTAGAAAAGCGCTTTAAGCTTATAGTATTCAGTACCATTTTCCTGCTGTTTGGTACTTTTCAGGCTATTGCTATCATTTCCCGGCAATCCACACGGGTTTTAAGCAGCTACCTCCCCAGCCTGTCAAGCATAAACGGCTTTCTTGAGTATCTTCCCGGCGGACTGCTCCTGTCTTCCGCTACTAAGGATTATAATCTGGCCACAGCCTCTGCAATTTACGGTTTCTGTGCACTGCTGGTCTTTCTGATATTCCGGGATCACTTTTTTAAAACCAAAGAGGGCCTTCAGTCACCGGTCAACCAGAAGCTCAAGAAGCAAAAAAACAGGCTGTGGATTTTCCTGCGTAAGTGGTTGGGCATCAACGCGGGCAAGTTTTACTACTATGTGATTTCCCATCCTTACAATCGCTTGCAGGCACTGACTATCCTGTTAATTCCGGCCATATATGTACCGCTGTTGCTTTATATCGAGAACGATTACCTAAGTGCCATTCTCATCCCTACCATGCTGGCAGCCATACCGGTTGCCCTGCTTGCCATGGGGATGGCTAATATGTACGGGTACGAGCATCGGGAATTTTTACTACACAAACAATTTCCACTTTCTTTTGAGAAACAGCTAAAAGAACGCTTTCTGGGTATCATTACCGTCCCCTTGTTCATTTTCTACCTCATAACCATCGGAGAGATCGTATATCTTCCCCAGCTCGGTACGGTTTTCGGCATCTATATTGCCAATACCTTTTTCTTTCTCTGTTTCATGATTGTTTTCCTCTGGTCGTCATTCTACTACTTCCAGAAAGCAAGCTACACCTCATTCAGCTTCAAACATCCCATTGTATCCCAGAAAGTTACCTTTATGATGACCTTCCTTATTTTCGGGCTGGGATATACCATCTTTGTCCCGCTGGGGGATTTTGAACTCTACCGCCTATGGGTTATGACTGCTTTGATCGGCGCTATTGTAATTTATCTCTGGCAAAATATGGAGGTGCTTGTCAATGCTTTCAATAATAAAATATTAATGCAGATCTGGAAAGAGCACTGACCTTTCACCAAAAGGTTGCGTACATTCAGCAGTCCATTATTAGTCAATACAACAGATTTAGAAAAGGTTAATTGACTTAATTTTATATTGCTATAGATTTTATCATATTTATTAAACTGTTTGCTTAGGGTCTTAAGGTAGTTCAGATACTATTTTTTCGGGGTTCAGCAATTTATCACTGCTCATGAATGATGCTTTTCATGACCAGCACCATTTTTTACGTAAACCAATTAATTGGCTCTGATGAAGAGTGCCATAGAAATAAAACATCTTAGCAAAACCTACGAGTCCAAGGAGGTTCTTTCCGACCTTCAGCTTGAGGTACCGACCGGAAACATCTTCGGACTCATTGGTCCGAACGGTGCCGGTAAAAGTACGCTAATAGGCATTTTGACGGGGCTGCTGGATTATAGCCGTGGAGAGATACTGATAAATGGATTGGAATTGAACGAAGGAAATGAGCTGGAAATCAAACAACAGGTTGCCTCGGTGCTTCAGCCACCGTTGCTGTTTGAGCATTTCACCAGTCACGATTTCCTGAATTATATCTGTGATATTTATGAGATCCGGGAGGAGGGGCGAGCTGAAAAAATTTCTTCCCTGCTGGATTATCTCGGACTTACCGAATTCGAACACGCCAAAATCAATAAGCTATCATCCGGCAGTCGTAAAAAGCTCTCCTTCTGTGCCGCCATTCTCTCTGAGCCGGAGATTTTATTCCTGGACGAACCTTTTGAAAGCATAGACGTCATTTCCATCGGCAGGATGAAGGCTATCCTTAAACACCTTCAACAAAAAGGAAAAACGATTATCATTACCAGTCACATATTGGAGATCGTGGAGAACCTTTGTAATGATATCGCTATTCTACATAAGGGAAAAATCATCGCCTACCTCGACTCAGAAAGCCGGAGAGAGCTGCAGAAAGATTCCAGTCTCAATGAAATATTTGAAAGCTATATAGAAGTGGAAAAACCTAAGTACGATGTGCTAAGTTGGCTGTAGTTTCAGAGGCTAACAAGTTCGCTATCTCGACCATAACCCCGACTACAGATCAAAAATCTTCCGGATCTTCAACACCGAAGGCTTCTTTGACCTTATCGATCTTTTCCTGTTGCTCATCGGTAATTGTTCCATTGCATTCCGCTATGACATACAGCAGGGCGACGGTTCGCTGTTTGCGATGCTCGTCAAAATGATCAGCCCCCCACTCAACGGCATCTTCAACAAGCTCTTTCAGATTCTCGGTACTCAATCCTCCCAGGTGCATCAGGGTCTCCTGGTAAAATGTTTCCAGACTATAGTTAACATCCTCGATAACTTTCTTAACGGTTTCTTCTTCCCTATAGTCAATACTTCCGTCAGCTCCCTCAACCCACCATATCAGAACATCCGTCGCTTTTTCATTGTTTAATTCAAAAGACATATCACTCTGTTTAACTAGGTTTACAGGCCTAATTGTAGCCCGACTTTTAATGTATTAAAAAAGCTTCGAAACAATATCACAAATCTCTTCCAGCATCTCCCGGTGTTCTTCCGAAATAGAGTTTTTCGTATGCGAATCAATATCCAGCTCGGCCACAAAGGTGTCGTTTTTCATGACCGGTATCACAATTTCAGCCTGTACTTCCATGCTGCATGCCAGGTAGTTATCCTCTTTGCTGACATCCTGAACTACAAATGTCTCCAATGAATTGGCAGCCTGGCCGCAAATACCCTTTCCAAACGGAATCCGGGTGTGATCCGTCTCCTCGCCTACATAAGGACCCAGCACCAGCTCACGGTCCGCATCCGGATCGACCAGGTAGAAACCAACCCAATCAAATATCTCCACATGCTCTTCCAGCATGCTGCAAACTTGATTCAGCTTTTCATCGCGAGTCCCTTCACCCGAAACGATATTTTTGGTTCTGTCAATGAGTTCACTGTAGGAGATTTTGTCTGCCGTTTTCATTATTTCACTATTTAATATGGTAAGTTCCAAAGCTTTAAATCTACGGTTTAATTTATCGTTTGGAAAGCATCATAATTAATTTCTGTGGTCTTTAAATTGTCATCAATACTTTCCTATCTTTGCGCCTATGTTTGAAGAATTTATTAAAGAATCCGTTCCACTTTCCAGCTATTTTGTAGGAACAACAACGTTCCTGCTTGCTGCATTTACCTCAATCATCTCAGTCGCGAATCCACTGGCGGCCATGCCGGTATTTGTATCCTTGACCGAGGAGAATACCGATGCTGAGCGATCGAATATCGCCAGGAAATCTTCCTTTTATATGTTCATGGTGCTGACCATCTTCCTGTTTGGCGGGACCTACATCATGAGCTTTTTCGGCATCAGTCTGCCTGGCATCCGTATCGCGGGAGGACTCATTATTATGCGCGCTGCTGTATCCATGTTGAGCCCTGAAGATCCAGGTCGTAAGCTTTCGGAGGTAGATCGTGAGGCAGCCAAGGAGAAGGATGACATTTCTTTCACGCCGATGGCCATGCCCATGCTCTCAGGTCCCGGTAGCATAGCCGTTGTCATCGGTCTGGCATCTCAGGCTGAAGGTTTTTTCGATCTGCTAATGGTTACGGTGGCAATCGCAATAGTGGCCCTGATCTCGTATCTCATACTTCGTCTAGCCCCCATTTCAGCCCGATACATCGGACCTTCCGGCATGAGTGCCGTCACCCGCATGATGGGCTTTATCGCCATGGCTATTGCCGTTCAATTTATCCTCAATGGCATTTCCAGGTATTTTGGGATAGGATAGGGCTGGATGCTGGATACTGGATACTGGATACTGGATACTGGAACAGGGGATCTTCTTTTCTAAGAAAAAAACAAGCTTTAATTGATTTTCATAACTGGAAATCTACAATCAATCCGCGCTAATTCGTATCATTCGAGGCATCAGTGTTCCATTGCAAGTAGCTATTTAAAAAAACACCACTGGGAGGATCACTGCCCCATCCATTGTTTCCGGAGCAGAGCGCCGGAAACAGAGAAATTCAAACTCCTGAATTCTGAATTCTGANACAGGGGATCTTCTTTTCTAAGAAAAAAACAAGCTTTAATTGATTTTCATAACTGGAAATCTACAATCAATCCGCGCTAATTCGTATCATTCGAGGCATCAGTGTTCCATTGCAAGTAGCTATTTAAAAAAACACCACTGGGAGGATCACTGCCCCATCCATTGTTTCCGGAGCAGAGCGCCGGAAACAGAGAAATTCAAACTCCTGAATTCTGAATTCTGAATTCCCAATTCTCTTCCCTTTGACCTTCTCACTACTCCCTTCTGTCATAAATCATCCTCATCCCATCCAACGTCAGCAGTGGATCCACCCTATCGAAACTTTCGATATAGGGAGCCAGTGTTTCGGCAAGCCCGCCGGTGGCTACGACCTGCGCCTGACCGATCTCTTCCTTTATTTTATTGATCAACCCCTCTACCATACAGGCATGTCCCCTGATCAATCCGCTCTGCATAGCACCTACAGTATCTGTTGCCAATACCTTTGAAGGAACCCTGAGCGGGATATCTCCCAGCAGAGCCGTCCTACCAATCAAGGCATCAATGGTAATCTTAAGTCCGGCACAGATCACCCCTCCCGTAAGCCTACCGGGCTGTTCAACCGCAACGAGGGTAGTGGCCGTCCCAAAGTCCACAACAATGCAGGTATCCTGAGTGGAGTGGTACGCGCCCACAGCCCCGGCAATCAGGTCCGGACCAATCTCTTTAGGGTTATCAGCCTCCAGGGATATACCCGAATCTGTATGGTGACCTAAAATGAGGGGCATAATCCCTGTCAACTCATGCAGGGCATTTTGCAAATGATCCGTCAGGTGCGGTACCACGCTGGCTATCATCACCCCGCTGATGGTTTCCAATGGAATATCAGCCTGTTCAAAATGGGAAAGAAAAATCGCGCGGTAGTCATCGCTACCTTTATCTTTTTCCGTTTCAATTCTCCAAACCTGTATCCACTCTCCACCGTCATAGATACCCAGCACAATGTTGCTGTTACCTGCATCAACTGCTAAAAACATGTAATTACTTCCTGTGTCTATTTGGATTATTTACGCTAACCTGCTATGCTAAGGATGCGAAAATTTGAATCAAAGACAAAACTATATGGGTGACCCGAACATAGCACAGACGAAACCATTTGTAATGGAAATAGATGCCGGCACATATGCATGGTGTGCTTGCGGCCAATCTGATAATCAGCCTTATTGCGACGGTTCCCATAAAGGTTCGGAATTCAAGCCAATTATCGAACAGGTTGAAGAATCCAAGCGTGTTGCCTGGTGCGGGTGCAAGCATTCCGACAATGCCCCTTTCTGTGATGGCACCCATAAAGAGCTGTAGGTATAAAAATGGATGCCACCACACGTCTTAAGCGCCTATTCAGATTCGATGTCTGGGCTACGCGGCATATGATGGAAGTTCTGAGGGAAAATCCGGATCTCGATAAATACCAAGAGGCCCTTCATCTGCTTGGACACCTGCTCAATACCCAGCAGATATGGTACCTGCGGACAGTTAGCAAAAGTTCTGATCACCTGAACCTATGGCCCGAAATCGACCTGGAGAAATGTGAAAACATATACAACTCCATGCCTGACAAATGGGACGAATTGTTGTCTAAGCACCAAGATGATCCCGATATTCTCATTTCCTATCAAAATACAAAGGGTGACTCCTACGAAACCAAGCTATCGGATATACTTTACCATGTTATCATTCACGGACAGCACCATCGTGCCCAGATAGCTACCCTGTTCAGGAAGTCAGATATCGACCCGCCGCCAACTGATTTCATCTACTTTACACGAATGCACCACTGACATTTTCAATTAACAGGACAGTACTCTGGAAACCCTAGAAAGTATCTTAGCAGCTTTTTCAAGTTTCATGTGGGGCACCCCGCTGGTCATTTTGCTATGCGGGGGCGGACTCTTTTTCATGGTCTATTCCAGGTTTACACCTTTTCGATATTTCGGTCACGCCATACAGGTACTAAGGGGTAAATATGATGACCCTGATGACCCGGGTGATATCAATCACTTCCAAGCGCTTGCCAGTGCCCTGGCAGCCACTGTGGGACTGGGTAATATCAGCGGTGTGGCTGTTGCTATTGCTATGGGCGGACCGGGTGCCGTTTTTTGGATGTGGGTAAGCGCCTTCCTGGGCATTGCCACTAAATTTTTTACCTGTACCCTGTCGATAATGTATCGCGGTAAAGATAGCGAAGGACACATACAAGGCGGAACCATGTACATGATTGTGGAAGGGCTAGGCCGGAAATGGAAGCCGCTTGCTGTGCTTTTTGCCATTGCGGGACTATTCGGTCCGCTTCCCATATTCCAGGCCAACCAGCTTACCCAGGCACTGCGAGAAATTGTCTACATACCAAACGGTTGGGTTACCGAACAGGCGCATTTTACCGGAGATCTCATTACCGGTTTGATCATACTGGCAATCGTTTCCCTGGTCATTTTCGGCGGCATAAAGCGTATCGGTAAGGTTGCTTCACGGATGGTTCCGGCGATGGTGATTCTCTATATGGGTATCGTATTTGTGATACTCGGCATCCATATAGACGTACTGCCCCAATACCTGAAACTCATTGTGACTGATGCCTTCACGGCCCAGGCAGCACTTGGCGGAGCAGTCGGCCAGATTATCATCACAGGATTCAAGCGCGCTGCTTTCTCCAATGAGGCAGGGATCGGTACCGCTACCCTGGCCCATGGCGCCGCAAAAACCAAAGAACCGATCCGGGAGGGCTTGGTTGCCATGATGGGTCCTGCTATTGACACCTTGCTGGTTTGTACACTGACTGCCCTTTCCATTCTGGTTACCGGCGTCTGGAGAACCGGCGATGAGAATGGAATCGCTCTTACCGCAGCCGCTTTCGGAGAAGCCCTCGGCCCCACAGGACCCTACCTGTTAATTCTCTGCGTAGCAGTCTTTGCCTTCAGTTCCCTATTCACCTACTCCTATTACGGAACCAAGTGTTTCGGATTCCTGGTGGGAGCTGACAAACAGAAGTATTATAACTACTTCTACGTCATCTCCATTATATTTGGATCGGTGACAACTATATCCGCCGTAATTAACCTTATCGACGGTATGTACGCCGTCATGGCAATTCCTACAATGACGGTAGCCCTTCTGCTGGCACCCAAGGTGATGGATGCCGCACGAGACTACTTCTCACGGATGGATACCTTCAAGATTTATAAATAATTGCCGTTATCCTTGATTTTATGATCAGGGGTTTCACCGTGTGTTGCAAAATACTTAGCCGGTTTGTTTGCACTTAAAAATATTAGTTTCCGTCTTTCCCATCTGCACATCCGGCTCAACACGACAAAGCTCTGCTCGTCACATTTTTCAATCCCGGCGCAACAATCTCCGTATCTCCTACCAGCCTAATAACTCAATATGGAGGTCTTATTATGATCAACAAAAAACAAGCGTTTAAAATAGTCACCGCAATGTTAATAGCTGCTTTTGCAGCTCTGCCGCTTACCATTCAGGCACAGGATACCGAGCTGTTCGAATCCGTTCGCAGCAGCGATCACTACTCTCTGGAATCGATGATTAACAATGGAATGGATATCGACCAGATGGATCAAAGTAAAAATACCGCTCTCATGGTTGCCGCTAAAATAGGCGACAAGCTGGTCGTAGATGCATTGCTGGATAATAATGCAAATCCCAACATCACCAACAGTGCCGGCGCAACCGCCCTCATGATTGCAGCCAAATACGGCCATGCTCATGTGGTAGACAGGCTCCTGCAGCATAATGCCGATCCATTGATCCAAAACCATAACGGTATTCGCGCTTCACGCTTTGCCATAGCCTACGGGCATGACAATGTATACCGTCAGCTGTTGGATGCTGAACAGGATGCATTGAAAGGGGATGGAGAACTGACACGAACTACCTCCTAAAACCGGTACAGTCATCATTAAATGTCTAAAGGCGTATACAATAAATAGAAGTTGCCAACGTATAGTAATATAGATTTAACGCAGCAATGAAATACGCTTTACATAAAGACATTATTTAAGAGCTTGACAAGCTGATTGTTCCCCAAGACACAGCTATTAAATCTTAGCATAGATAACCTCAGCCCCAGTTCGATTGGATTCGATCTGGGGTTTTTTATATTTATGGATTCATAGACCCAATCCTTTATATTACCATAAATATTTATCCAAACTCTTACAGATGCCAGACCTTATTTTAGGAATTGATCCGGGTTCCAGAAATACCGGCTACTCTATTCTCACGGAAGAAAACGGCAAGCTGGTAGCCTTGAGGTGTGACGTGATAAAACTGGCCCATCTCGATGATCACTCCGATCGATTACAGCATATTTTTGAAAAGGTAACCGATATCATTAAATCGTTTAATCCTACTTCCTGTGCCGTGGAAACGCCGGTCTATGGGGTGGATCCTCTGGCCATGCTGAAACTGGGAAGAGCCCAAGCTGCTGCCATCCTGGCCATCACAAACAATGGTATCTCTGTAAAAGAGTACTATCCCAAAGAGGTGAAGAAATCCATCACCGGAAACGGTAACGCCAGCAAAGATCAGGTTGCCTTTATGCTTCGCAAGATGGTTACCCTTCCCGAGGAGAAGCTCTCCAAGGATGCCACCGACGCCCTTGCCGTGGCCTGGTGTCATCTCATGAAATATAACTCGCTTGAAAATCAAGTACCTTCTTCCGGACAGAAACTTCATCAGAATAATAGCAAAGGCAGCTGGGAATCATTTGTAGCCAATAATCCGGACCGGGTCAGGGATTGAAATTGAAACCTTTTATTACAGCAGGCAACACCTCGATACACGTAGCAGAAATATCTAAGTGACAAAAACATGATTGCATATCTGAAAGGTACTCTTGCCAAGAAAGCATCCGAAGCCATCATAGTTGATGTGCATGATGTCGGCTACGAAGTTGAAATATCCAGCCAGACCTTCGACCAGCTCCCGGCAGAGGGCAAAGACCTGAAGTTGTTGATTCACCACCACATCACAGATAACGATCAGCGCTTATTCGGATTTTTCTCTTCCGACGAGAAAGAGCTCTTTGAATTGCTGAACGGTGTAAAAGGTGTCGGGCCGAAACTGGGCCTAAAAATACTCTCCGGCCTCCCGGCTCCCGATATTATACAGGCTATCGTTCAGGCCGATAAAACGGCCCTTTCTCAAATATCGGGGATAGGTAAAAAAACCGCTGAGCGTATGATTCTGGAACTTAAAGATAAGATTGGTGAAATAGCCACTACCGCGGGAACCGCACCCTCCGGTTCTGTTTCCGGAAATCTGAAGGACGAAGCCATATCGGCCCTGGAGTCTCTCGGCTTTAAAAAACGGGATGCTGAGAAAGCAGTGGTTGCCGCCGCACGGGAAAATGATGCAGGAGGCGACGTGCAACTCCTCATAAAAAATGCCCTTTCCCAGCTCAAGAGATAACAATTATTTAATGTACCTTGGGTTTAAGTTGGAACATGCAATTCGTACTATGGTGACGAAATAGAGCTTATTTTTTCGTTTATTATAGTTGTACCCAATTAATTTCTTTTCCTGTGGCTGAACAAAAAACAATTCTGGTTGTTGATGACGAACAAGACCTCCTTGACTTAATAGAATACAATCTCAAAAAAGAGGGCTTTGACGTACTGAAAGCCGAGGACGGAAAAGAAGGGATAAAGATGGCCCGCAAGCATATGCCGGACCTCGTCCTGCTGGATATCATGATGCCCAAGATGGACGGGCTTGAAGCGGTAGAAGTGATTCGCAATGATGAAGAACTGAAACGAATCCCAATAATTTTCCTGACTGCCCGGGGAGACGAGAAGACCGAAGTAGAGGGACTCAATAAGGGAGGAGATGACTACATCACAAAACCCATCAGTACAACCAAATTGATATCACGTATCAAGGCTGTACTCCGGCGATTTGAGGATAATGAGGATTTCGGAAACAGGCTTGAAGTGCATGACCTGGTCATCGACAAAGATCGCTACATTGTAACGCAGGACGAGGAAGAATTTCAGCTGCCACGCAAGGAGTTTGAACTGCTTTATTTCCTGGCCAGCCGAAAGGGCAAGGTGATGGATCGTCAGACCCTGCTCAACCAGGTTTGGGGTGATAATATCTATGTAGTGGACAGAACCATTGACGTTCATGTTCGAAAGATCCGGGAGAAATTGGGCGATGAGTATATTGAAACTGTGAAAGGAGTAGGATATCGCTTTAAGGAATGATTAAAAATCCAGTTAAACGGAACTCCAGGCTTGCGGTTCGCAGTGCGCTGATCTCAGCAATACCGGTGGGAATAGCCGGCGGACTGCTCTCCTACTTTTTTTTTAGCATTCCGCTTTCGAATGCCCTCATTTTTATGGCTGCTCTCGCCGTAATCACCTCTATTATTGCCTATTGGGTTATTTATAAAATTCAGTTCTCACGTCTTGAACAGCTGAATCGGATCACCCGCAATATCGCCCGAAAGCGGTTCGAGGATTATGAAAACCTCTCCACCGACCATAAGGATGAATTGGACTATTTGATTACGCAATCGGTACGAGCCAGTAAAACGGTGGAGCGTGAGATACAGCGGCTGAACCGCATTGAAAACTATCGCAAGGAGTTCATCGGTGATATCTCTCATGAGCTTAAAACACCCATCTTTGCCATCCAAGGATTTATTGAAACCCTGCTTAATGGGGCCATCGAGGATGAAGAGGTGAACCGCCAGTTCCTGAAAAAAGCGATGCGCAATGTGAACCGCCTAACCTTCCTCACCAAAGACTTGATGGAGATTTCCAAGCTGGAAACCGGTGAGCTGAAATCAGAAATTCAGGATATTTATGTAGGTAACCTGATCAAGGATGTGGTTGAAAGCCTGCAGTACAAGGCGCAAAAAGAGAACGTTGAAATAGAATTGGAGGATATCGGTAAAAACATCCTGGTTCATGCCGATCGCAATCAGATCAAGCAGGTGTTGATCAATCTCGTCGAAAATGCCATCAAATATAACCGTTCAGGCGGTACGGTTACGGTAGGCACTAAACCATTTTCGAAGGATAAAAACCGGATACTCGTTTACATTCAAGATACCGGCATTGGTATTGACCAGCAGTATATTGACCGGGTCACCGAACGATTTTTCCGGGTTGACAAATCACGCTCGCGGGAAAAAGGCGGTACCGGACTTGGCCTGGCCATTGTAAAGCATATCATGGAAGCACACGGTGAGAAGTTTTTTATTGAAAGCACACCCGGCGTAGGATCTACCTTCAGTTTTACCCTCACAAAAGTTCAGCGCAGCCCAGTTTCGGACACAATTGACTGAGAATGGAATCAATTGTATAACTTCGGCTAAAGGTAAAGTTTTTAATTAATGGGTTTATGTGATTATTTAATTTTTGAGCCAGCCCATCTCTAGTCAAGATATTCTTAGAGAACATTAAGTCACGCAAAGAGCGCTAAGTATACGCAAAGAATTCTGAGAAGAGGATGAATGAAAATGAGTTATCTTATAAGATTATTGGTGTCGCCCTGCAATTGCATTCTACTTTAGGGCCGGGCTTACTGGAGTCTGCCTATGAAGAGGCTCTTGCCTATGATTTAATTAAATCAGGTTTCGTTGTTCAAAGACAATTACCCATGCCAATGATTTATAAAGAGATCCAAATGGATATTGGTTATCGGATTGATCTGATGATAGATCATAAAGTCATCATTGAACTGAAATCCATTGAAAAACTTGCTCCGGTTCATTTTGCTCAAACCTTAACCTATTTAAAACTGGCTGGACTAAAGTTGGCTCTGCTTATCAATTTTAATAGCCGATATTTAAAGGACGGTATTCACCGAATTGTAAACAATTTGTAAATCCATATCTTTGCGCATACTTAGCGCCCTTTGCGTGAAAGTTCTTCTTATATTTAAATTAATTCTCAAAATTCAATAGAATCTATGCTACATGCTGTAATTATGGCCGGAGGATCCGGTACTCGTTTTTGGCCGCGAAGCACTAAAGAAAAGCCCAAACAGTTTCTTAAAATATTCGGTGACCGGACCATGCTCCAAGAGACGGTCGATCGCATTGAGCCGGTAATTCCGCCAGAGCGAGTCTGGGTGATCACCAACGAGCGATACATGCAGCTGGTTAAGGAACAGCTTCCCGATGTGCCCGAGTCAAACATCATCGGTGAACCGGTAGCAAGAAATACGGCCCCTTGCGTAGCATCAGCCGCCACACTGCTGCAGGAAAAAGATCCGGAAGCAACCATGGTAGTGCTACCTGCCGATCACAGCATCGGGAATCCGGAAAAGTTTATCACTATCCTGGAAACAGCGGCCCATAAGGCTGACGAAGACGACGCCCTGATAACTATCGGAATCCGTCCCGACCGACCGGAAACCGGCTACGGCTATATAGAATTCAGCAAGGACTCCGATGAAACCGTAAAAGGACACGAAGTAAAAAAGGTTGTTCAGTTCCGGGAGAAGCCCGATCTGAAAACGGCCCGTCAGTTTATATTTTCGGGCAACTTCCTCTGGAACAGCGGGATGTTTGTCTGGAAAGCTGCAGTAATTGCAAATCAGTTTAAAAAACACCTCCCCGAAGTATACGAGCAGATGGAAGAACTGGAACCGGCCGTGGGTACCAATGAGCAGGGTGAAGCTATCAACAACTTTTACCGGAACTGCCCCTCCATCTCCATCGATTACGGCATCATGGAAAAAGCCGAAACCGTGTACGTGGTACCGGGTGAATTCGGCTGGAATGACGTTGGTAGCTGGCGCGCCGTTTACGATCTGCGCGAAAAAGACGAAAAGGGTAATGTGATCCAGTCAGATACTGCCATTCTGGAATCCTCAGAAAACAATCTAGTGCACAGTGAGAACAAAAAGCTGATCACCCTGGTAGGGGTTGAGAACCTGGCTGTAGTAGAAACCGAAGATGCCATTCTGGTATGCAATCTCGATGAATCCCAAGGTGTGAAACAAATCGTAGAAGCCCTCAAGTCAAACAAAGACCTCGAAAAATATCTCTAATACAATGGAACACAGATGACGCTGATACAAAATCCGCGGTTCCCGTGTTCTATTCCACCTCGACTATAAGCTGATCATAAGCCAGTTGAACATGATCCGGCAGCTTCTTGTTGCTCTCCTCATGATTAACATAGGAGTTCATGTGAATTAGATAGGTCTTCGGCACCTCCAGCTCCTCCGCCAGTTCGGCCGCTTCAGGAATCGTCAGGTGTGTGGGATGTTCCGGCTCCCACCTCAATCCGCTCAGAACTAGCAGTTTGGAACCCCGGATTATATCCTTGGTGCTGTCCGGGATAGACTTTACATCGGTAAGGTAGGATATATCATTCAGCCGAAAGCCCATAACCGTGACATTTCCATGATGAGCCGGTAACGGCACAATATTCACATCCCTGAATTCCGTGGCTCGCTCCAGAACATGAATATCCAAAGAGGTTGACCCGGGATAGCGATTGGGACCGAACATATAATCGAAACGCGAACGAATGGCTTCGGCAGCCTTCTCCGTAGTATAGAGCGGGATGCTTTGATTCTGTTTGTAGCAGAACGGACGAAGGTCATCGAGTCCCGCGATATGATCCATATGTTCATGAGTAATCAGCACCAGGTCTACCGTATCCAGCCCCGAACGAATACTTTGCAGGCGAAATTCAGGACCGGTATCGATAACAATAGAACTCTCCTCGCTTTCAACCCAAGCCGAACAGCGCCAGCGAATATCTCTGGGATCTCCCTTCAGCCGCTCCGAACCGAAGCCTCCTGCTACGGGTACGCCCATCGATGTGCCTGTTCCTAGAAAGGTAAGCTTCATTTAATCCAGGTCAATGTCCAGTTCTTCAATTTCACTCTCAGCAAACTGATCGAAACGATCCCACAGCTCTTCCAGATGCTTGCGAACCGCCGGTTTAATGTAGATATCCTGCAGCTCCTTGTCATGCAGTACGCGGGCCAACAAGCCAACCTGCTGCTGAAGAGGTTTGTTTTTATTCATCACCACTAACATATCTCCTTCCATGATGCAATGGTCACCACGAAACGTGCCACGCTCCTTGCGAATGGTGTAGCCCGCCTGTTCCACGAGCTGCTCAAGTTCAATAATCAGTTTTTCAGATTTCATACATCTATTAGAATGTTACACCTACCAGAATGCTGTGAGAGGTAAGGTCATAATCAAATTCATTCTCATCAACGTCAAACCGGTTAAATTTGTAATTGTAGCCCAGGCTCAACCCGGTATCCCCGAATACGCGATCGAGAAACAATCTGAACTTCCCGTCAAGTTTTGCAAGGCTACCCCCAAAAGTACCTCCGGTGGCAAAAGAAAACCCGTAATGCGGTACAAATCCCGCCTGTATTCTGACGCGTTCGGAAGGACGCACACCGATAAAACCACCGAGTCCGGCTGCCAAGGCCCCCTGGCGAAATTGCGTAGCGTTGGTGATACTCTCATCCGAATTCACCGAAGTCAGGCTGGAAACCAGTTGAAAAGGAATCTGGATGGTCAGCTGTTTCTGCCTGAGAATAGAAAAACTGTACCCGGCTTGCACACCCGCGTCAAAGTAAGAAAAATCATCAATGCCGGTGAGCTGCCCGCCGGTAGCCAGGAAAAACTGTAGCGCAGGTGTTTCCAGTCGAAGGCGCACCAGGGATCCTGAAAAAGCAAAACGTCCTTCGTTTGCAGGCACGTCCAGGGCACCTCCCTGGTATTCAAAATCAATAGGTTCCAGACCCAGGTAAATACCCGTGGTGGGAATATCGATTCGACCGGGTTCACCACCCACTGAAAACATCTGGGCCTTAGCATCTGCGGCAAAAAATACCAGAAAAACCAGGAGTGTCAGAAATATATTTTTATTTTCGAGCAAACGGGAATGCTGTGTTAAATTTTCACATTTCATATCTGAACGTATCACATTAATTGATGGAAATAAACTATGAAATCTCTGGGTCTACTTATAATACTATCTCTTATGGGAATAAGCCTAACACAAATGGATGATGGTACCGTTTACCAGTTTGAACCCGAGAACATCGACGGAGAAGTAACCCCCCTGAGTAATTATGAAGGAAAGGTACTTTTAATCGTCAACACGGCCTCAAAATGTGGATACACCCCTCAGTACGAAGGTCTGCAGGCTATTTATGAAGAGTATAAAGATCAAGGTCTTGTAGTGATGGGTTTTCCTGCCAATAATTTTGGGGGACAAGAACCGGGAACGGACGAGGAAATTAAACAGTTTTGTAGGGTGAACTTTGACGTAGGATTCCCAATGTTTTCAAAGGTATCCGTTAAAGGTGACGATATTCATCCACTGTTTGATTACCTGACGAAAAGTGAAAATCCTGATTTCAGCGGTGAAATAAACTGGAATTTTGAGAAGTTCCTCGTTGACAAGAAAGGAAATTTGATACACCGATTTAGAAGCAAAGTGAAACCTCAGAGTGATGAACTGATTAATGCAATAGAACAAGCATTAAACAGTTAAGTTAATGTATCCCTAACATACATCCCATCACCATCCCGACAGAGGGCCGTAACTGATACTTACGGTCCTCCTTTTTTTATGCACTGTATAACAACGGCTTTACTAAACTTCCAAAAGTTTAGTAAAGATCAGGTAAAAGTTGACATCAATTCAACATGTGCGAAACCAGACGAAACTCAGGTATGCGCACTTTAATGTCTGTGCCGTCTTCCCGCTCCATTAGGTAGTAGCCTTTCATGCTCCCCTTGTAGGACTTTAACACACAAAAGCTGTTGTAGCTATGTTCGCCATTCGGTTCGATTACCGGCTGCTTGCCAATAACCCCGTCGCCGTCCACATTATACTGCTCACCGATAGAATCGCTGATCTCCCAGTGACGCTTTAACAGCTGTACCGGTTGGTCGCTCATATTCCGTATGGTTATGAAGTAGGCAAACACATGTTTGCCGGCAACCGGACTCGATTCCTCTTCCAAATAGAGCGGCTTAACCTCCACGCTGATGTCGTACGATATTTCTATAAAAGTCTGTTGATACATAACGATGGCTAAATAACATTTTTCCCCGACTAAGTAAATTCGAATTTCATAATAAATAGAAATAAAAAAGGTTCAATTATTCCTTGACATATGAGTGGTAAGGTGGTTATATTTGGTGCTCTGATTCAAACGGGTCCTAATCACAAATTTTAAATATTTATCAATTGAGATTTGTTTGGTATTTGACGTTTGAATCTCGAGATATTAAAAATACGGTCCGGTAGTTCAGTTGGTTAGAACGCCTGCCTGTCACGCAGGAGGTCGAGGGTTCGAGTCCCTTCCGGATCGCATCTCCACAAGCCCTTAACTCACATAGAGTTAAGGGCTTTTTTATATACATACGTGTATTGTTTCGAAAGAGGATCTCTCACTTTCGGAACAAAATTCAGAATAGCTTAGAACCCGCCTTAGTAACCAATTTTATTTTCAACAGGCATACCTTAGCTGGTGAGAAACAAACTCTTTATCCAAATAATCCTTCCTTTATTCCCCTGTTATTTTCAGATAGCCGGTTTTTTTATTTTTTGTTGTAACCATCTCAAATTGAATAGTCATAATACCATGTAAGATAATAGTAAGTTTGGCATGACTTACTTAATAATTCCCCTAGCGATGAGTTGTGCTTGGGGAATTTTTTGTTCGTCAGCTTCCTATCTAAGAGAACTTAGAAACGTCAATTTCAAAGATTGAAATTAGTTCTGTTAAGATATTGAAAAGGTCTTGTGATAATTATTGATCTCGGAAAAATGGATAGGATAAGTAACAAGAAAATAAAGATTAGCAACTTTGTAATTAAAAAGTTGCTTTACAATAAATTGAAAAATTATTTAGAGCGAGATATCCAAGCTCGCTCTAAATTTTTTAACTATTTGCAGCTCACACTGGCGTTAATTGCATCAATAGTTACTTCTCCATTTGCATTGATAGTAACATGGGAATTTACATGGAGTAAATAATTATTACCTGTTCCAGGTCCGATAATTCTAAAATTATTATAAAATGTGTAGTTGAATGACTCGCCATTAGAAATAAAATTGGTAGTAGAACCTGTCAAGCCTGTAGCCTGATACCTATCGCCTGTTTCTTGTCCAATTAAATCCCAATATTGATGAGGCTGAACATGAGATTTAATATGTACCCCACCATTTGCATCCAAAGTCAATTTTGATACAAATTGCAATTGTACATTATCAGCTATGACAAATTCACCGACCCCATTATTTGCGCAAGGTATCAAAGTAAAAAATGATATGGTTTCTCTTTCAACAACAGTTTGTGAATAAGCATCATTAGTTACTAATAAACCAAAAGCAAAAAACGATACAAGTATTAGGTGATAACTCTTTTTAATCATAGCATAACCTCCTCTCTAAATTTTATAATTGAGTAGGTATTAGCTGCTATAGAAGACAATTAATTCTCTTGAAGTTAATCTCACTATAAAACATTTGGACTTTAGCTACAAATGTTTTGTGACCCTTATACTAATGGGTATTCGAATAAAGTTGATATGCACCTATCTCCAAAGTCTTCAGTAAGTTTCTTATTCGTCACAAAATCGACTTTTATTGAAATTCTTTCCCCAATTAAATTCAATGCCACATCTGGAGTTCAGGTTCAAAAACAGAATTTGTCAGTTAAAATGGACGAGATCAGTTCAGGTTTTGCAATTGGCTCAATTCGAACGGTTACAATAAGTGAGGTACAAATTATCAGCCACCTAAACCAGGCAAATCTATCCGTGTATTCTGAGTTCCCTCCTACAGTAGGATCTACTTTTAAAGCGGAATAAAAAATCAGTCAACCGGTACAGTTTAATAACTACCGGTCATCGGTGCAGAATAGTTCATAGCTGTTACCCGGCAAAAGAACCAATCAAATAGTTGTCATTATTTGGTTTATAGCTATATTGACAAAGTCATTTCTATTAAAAGCTAAATACAAGTGTAAAGAATGAGGGTGTATTTAGGCTAAGATTGAACTCTTACATGCAATAATAACATGCGAGCAGATCCTGGATTTTTGTTTGCCTGCTAAACTTTATGATAAATCTATGAAAACACTTTCAGTTCTGTTAATGTCTCTTTTATTGATGGCGTCTTATCAAAATATCTCTGCGCAAAATAACTCCCATCCGCTTGATCCTTTAACCTGGCAGGAATACTGGACGGTTCTTGAAACGCTTCAGGAAGCCGGTAATCTCGATGCAGAGACCCGCTTTTCACATATTAATTTAGTTTCACCGGATAAGCAGGATGTTTGGAATTGGAACGGTACCGATACTATTCCAAGGATGGTATATGCTACAGTTCACCAGGGGTCAGATACTTATAAAGCTGTGGTAGATGCAAAAAATCGAACATTAGCATCTTGGGAAAAACTTGTAGGAATACAACCGACTTGGCTGGGAGAGGAGTTTGGGAAGATGTCCGCAAAAGCCAAACAGCACCCGGATTTTATTGCAGCGATGAAAAAGCGGGGATATGATGATCTCACTTTGATAGACATCTTTTTTGGCCCACCCGGTTATTTCGGTACTGAAGAAGAAGTAGGTCGTCGCATTGCTCACGGACACGCCAGTGATCCACGAGGGTTTCGGAACAGGTGGGGACGTCATATTCAAGGTCTGACGGTAGTAGCAGATATGCATACTATGGAAGTGTTGCGTGTAGTTGATGAAGGAGTAGTACCTGCTTCAGATACAAACATTGATTTTAACTTTTCTTCCATACCCAATATACGGGAAGTGCCTGGAAAAATAATTATTCATCAACCCAACGGTTCAGGATTTGAGATTGAAGGGCATGAAGTAGAGTGGCAAAAATGGAGGTTTCATGTTCGCCCGGACCATCGTGTTGGTATGGTGATGTCAACCATTACCTATGGTGATGACAACGATCAGCGGAGAATTATGTATGAAGGTTTTCTATCCGAAATATTTGTCCCATATATGGACCCCGCCTTTGACTGGTATCCCAGAAACTTCATTGACTTAGGCGAATATACCGCCGGTGGATTTACCAATCCCCTTTTACGGGGCCTTGATGCCCCGGATTATGCTTATTACATGGACGGCCTGTTTATGCACGATAACGGTCAGCCAAAACATGTCCCAAATTTGATAGCCATTTTTGAACGGGAGTCAGGTGATCCCTCCTGGCGACATAACAGTAGTGCGATGGGACCGGAAAGCCGTGTCAAACGCGATCTCGTTGTTAGAGCTGCCGCTGTTGTTGGTAATTACGACTATATTCTGGACTGGGTGTTTCAGCAGGACGGCTCTATAGTGGTTCGTGCAGGTGCTACAGGTATTGCTGAAGCCAAATCCACCATTCAGAAAGATGCCACGGAAGCTCTATCCTCAAATTCACGAGATGATGCATACGGGCGGTTTGTAGATCCGCATATTGTTGCTGTTAACCACGATCACTATTTCAGTTATCGCTTGGATATGGATGTAGATGGTAGCGATAACAGCTTACAAATAGACCGGTTGACTACTAAAATTCTCCCCGAAGACCATCCCAGAAGAAGCGTCTGGGTGGGCGAATCAACTGTTGCTAAAAATGAAAGGGATGGCAAACTAATTAAGAAAATAGAGAACCCCGCACTTTGGAGAGTAATAAGTAACTCGCGCAAAAACCATGTCGGGTATCCTACCAGCTATCAATTAATGCCCGGCGTTACGGCACTTACTAAATTAAGCAAGGATGATTATCCGCGAAGAAGAGCCGGCTTTATAAATAATCACTTGTGGGTAACTCCCCGGAATAAAAATGAGTATTTTGCTGCCGGTGAATTTCCTACTTTAAGTGAACCCGGAGAAGGTTTACCCAAGTGGACCAGTGCAAATCGTTCTATTGAAAATCAAGATATCGTTCTCTGGTACACCATGTCTATGCATCATATGGTCCGCGCCGAAGACTGGCCTGTGATGCCGGTTCTCTGGCATTCATTTGAGTTGAGACCCTTTGATTTTTTCGATCGAAACCCGGCCCTGGATTTGCCTAAAAGCACTCACTAAAACATTGTTTTCCTTAAAGGAAAACTGATCCAAATAATACGATAACATGTATTAGAATTTAATTGATCATAGAAAAGGCCTGCCAGACTTTGCGGGCCTTTTTCTCTATGGAAAACTAAAACCATTTTGGGATTTCCTTCAAAGTCATTGGCGCAGCTATTCCCGTGTCGGTGAGCGGTACTATATCAGAGATAGGTTCCTGATATTACTCTAGCCGGTAAAAAAATAAAGAATTTCTTGATGGCTACATTTAATTAATAATACACGAACTTCTCTTTTTTCACCTCCTAAATAGTTGAAAATTATAAACCTATTTTCTCAATATTCTCTATATTGATTTATATGTAATACGGATCATTTACGCAACTATTTGCTATTCCTCTCTACCGGCTGCCGGATGTTAGTCCCCTCTTATTATTCAACCTCAAAATAAAGAGGCGTCTTATGAAAGAATGTGGCATATCATGTATAAACTTATCAGTTTTATTTGTGATCACATTTGCATTGATTGCATGTAGCGATACCGGATTGAATAGTATTAGCTCGTAAGACAACTTATCTCTCAAGGAAACCAAGCAGTTCGGATCTGAATCCGGACAACTGGTGAAACCATTCCGCGCTGATTTTTTTACAGGTGGCGGTATTCAACCCGGTCCTGAAAGCGAGGAAAAATGTGGGGATCCGCCCTTATTTTATAACGTGCAGGAAGGGTACGGTGAGGCTACACACCTGGGCCGGTTTCATATCCGAATCACCTTTTGTGTTGATGCTACCGAACTACTGGATGACGGCATGCTTACCGAAGATGAATCGATTCCCTATTATTCCAATGAATTTACCGAGGGATATTTAATAGCAGCAAATGGTGATATATTATATGTCGATATCCCTGAAGGAAAGATTCTACCAACCAACGAACCGGGGTACGTATTTGAATTCAACGATCCCTTCGAATTTACCGGGGGCACCGGGAGGTTTGAGAATGTCACAGGTACCGGTACCACACATAGTCTGGTAATGATGCAACCTTCTGAAAAAACAGATCATGTTTGGGAAGGCACGTTGGTCTTTTCCAGGTGACAAATATCCTTAGATCTGCGTACTTAGGTAAAATAAACATATAAAAAGCCCCGGTAAACCCGGGGCTTTTTTGTGTAAGTCCTCTTTTTAATTGGATTCTTCCACCTGGTCTGGCACTCTTTCCCAAATTGCATCGGTGTGTGCTTCAATCATGCTACCCATTCTATTCCAAAGTTCTGCATCAGAAAGGATTTCTCCCATTACAGATCCGGTGAAGTCATCCATATCATCCCATTCGCTGAATAAGTATACTCTTCCGTGATTGTAACGATCTCCGGTATTATGTCCCAGTACGACGTAACCCTTAATCAAACCATTTTCGAGCGCCGAATCCCATAAAGGTACTTCCCTCTCACGCATGGTACTGTTCCAGGATGGCATGTTAGAAAATTTTATCTGGTAGAGAGCTTCATAGATATATTGGGTTTCATCAACATTTTCTGCATATCTAACAAGTGCTGCATCCCATATTTGGTCTCTATGGCTTGTAAGCATGTCACCACTTTGCTCCATCACTTCCTCCGGATAACCTGACAAATATCGATCCCAGAATTCATCATAGTTATCCCAGTCAGAGCTGCCAATAACTAAACGCCAGTTGTACTCACCCCCAGTGTTATGCATCCAGGCACTCCAACCTGTGATGATACCCTCTTCTTCCAGTTCCTGGAGTGTAGGTACGGAATGGTCCCGGTACATTTGATTCCATTCCATCAATGATTCCCATTCAACATTGTAATCTGCTACGTAATAAACCGCAGTTGTGTCTTGATTTTGTTGCGCAAATACCGTCACCCCAAACAGAAGGAGACTTAACAATTGTACTGCTATTAGTTGTTTTTTGTTACCCATAATACATCCCTTTTTATTTAATGTTGGTGGGGTAACAGTCTAAAAGATGAATTGTTTTTCTTACCTCGAATAATTAGCAAAGGTACTGTAACCTCTTTTAATGACATTCTAAATTCAATCTAAACAAGATAATGAGTTAAGGCAAACTAGTAATGAATACAGACCTTTCATTTGCCCTTATGATTATCGTTTCAGCTTCTTAAGAATAACTCAAGGATTGGCGCGAACATCCCTAAACATATATTAATTAGGATGAAAATTATCCTTCATAATCACAGAAAATATTCTAAATTATAAGTAGATGATGTTGAGTTAGTAGAAGGCCCGTTGGCCTGTTTGGTCTTTAAATAAAAACCACAGGCTCCAATCTCTAGAGGCATATATGACTTCTGAGTTTTCATATTCACAGGAAGTTGATGATCTCACCAATGAGATAAAGAATTTGTCTGAAGAAAATTCAAGGTTACGCAGAGCCGTTGAGGAGTTGGTAACATTGAATGAAATTGCCTTGGCTATCAGCGGCAGTATGGATAGCGAGGAGATCATGAGGATCATTATTCGCCACTCTATTCGATCCTTCGATGCCGAACAGGGGGATATCACGCTGGTTGACGAGCATGCCCACCGTCTTGGTAAAACGCTTGCCAGAAGCGCTATTGGAACACAGGATCCGTCCCAAGTGCATCTCAACCAGAGTATCGTGGAGTGGATGAGAACCAACAAGAGCCCTCTTCTTGTAAATAATCCCGCTTCTGATAACCGCTTCTCCAATGTTGGGTGGAAAGAGTGCATCCATTCCATCATATCTGCCCCACTGCTGGTTCGCTCCCAACTCATTGGCATGATTACCATATACAATAAAAAAGGTGGAACGGGATTCACAGAAGATGACCTCAGACTACTTACCATCATTGCCTCGGAATCAGCACAAGTAGTGGAAAATGCAAGGCTCCACCATGAGGAACAGGAGCTTTCTGATATGAGAAAAGAAGTAGACCTTGCTGGTAAAATTCAGAAAAAACTCTTGCCCAAGGAACATCCTACCATAAATAACTACGGGTTGTTTGGGAGGAATATCTCGGCGCATTCCGTAGGGGGTGACTATTATGACTTTATTCAAATAGATGATAACCGATGGGCAATCTGCCTGGGGGATGTGAGCGGAAAAGGTATGCCTGCCTCGCTACTGATGTCTAACTTACAGGCAATATTAAGGGGACAAATAAACTACCTGCCAAGACCTGGTTCTTTGCTTCGTGATGCCAATCGACAGATATTTCATTGTACCGATTGTGAAAAATTTGCCACCCTTTTCCTGGGCATTCTCGACACCGAGTCACACACGATGCGCTATTCCAATGCAGGTCATGAACATCCAATATTGATAACTCCGGATTGTACCTTTACCCGGCTTACCAACGGAGGAATTCCCCTGGGAATTTTTCAAGAACAGTTTTATGAAGAAGGATCCATAGAGTTCATGCCCGGTGATAAGCTGATCGTGTTCTCCGATGGAATTATTGACAGCCGCAACCAGGAGGACGAACCTTTTGGTTTGCATACCCTGAAAAAACTCTTAGTAGAGAATTCCAAAGTATCCGGTGACCAACTTATGGAAAGCATCTTTGCGGCAAGTTTAAATCACAATGCCAATCAACAGTTATTTGATGATATGACCATGATTGTACTTTCCAGAATCAATTAGACCTGTACTACTATGCTTGTACGTTTATTAGAAACCACCTTGATACCGGGCAAACTGGAAGAATTCGAATCCGTTTATCTTCAAAACATTATACCGGTATTGCGGGAAACTCCAGGCTGCATTTTTGCCGGACTGCTTCAAAATATTTCCACACCCAACCAGGTGGTATCTTTAACGATGTGGAAAAATAGTAATCAGATTGATGCCTATGTGAAGTCGGGTGCTTTCGAAAAAAACACCGGCCTTGTCAGACCTTATATGAAGGGAAGTTCCGAATGGAAAATTCAACTCTCAAAAGAACATAAATTAAACTATGAGCCGATTAATAATGAACCGACCATAAGAAGTTACCGGGCCAAACTGGAACCCGATTCAGTAGCCGATCAGATGACCTTCACCAGAAAATATCTCCGAATTCTTTCCCTTAGTCTTATCTCGGGAAAAAAAGAGGAATTTAATCGAATCTATTATAATGATATTCAACCGGAACTAGCCAAGGTTCCGGGTTGCCACTACGCCTTTATTATCGACAATTCAGAAAACGAAAATGAGGTACTTTCCTTTACTATATGGAATAATTTAGAGGCGGTTGAACGATACGAAAAAAAAGGGACCTTCCGGGGCCTGTTGCAAAAAGTTCAACATACGCTTGCAGAATTATATCAATGGAAGATGTCACTGGAAAATCAGGCCTCCGGCACCGTATCTGTAAGCAACCGAGATATTGATATCAGTAAGTTTACCCTGGTTTTCGCAACCAAATTTTAGTGATCCTTGTGTCTTTGTTTTTCATGATAATGTGCAAGTTAATAACAGGGTCTTTCTGAAATAGTATAAATTCATTCAAGAAGAGGGAATATACAGGCAGGGGCTTGTCATTTTACGGTTTATGGCTATATTGTTAAAAATTCATTCATTACAAGTCTTGCTTTGAGCTGATCCTTGTATCTAACTTTCAAGGAATTTGGGGATTCAAGAAGTCATCCATTACCGGCGATGAAGGGAAACTGGGCGTTACCATTGGGGCTGATCCTAACCAATGATAATGTGACTGTTCTGCCGGTACGATGTCCGTTCAGCCAAAGTCGGGTAATAATGTATTTATAATGACGCATCATGGTTACTACCATGCTGATGAGAAACCATATATCACTCCATATCCAATGAATTGTGAAGAATAACCGCTGCAAATATCTAGCTTTTATCATCCCCAAAATAATGTCGGCGGTTGTTTGGACATGCCTCAGACCTCAGATCAGAGAGCAGTACATCGGTAACCGAAACAGGCCGGTTGCCATTCTGGATTACATTATACAATTGAGGATGAGCTTGTGAAACTGACTCAACAACAGCTTGAAGAAGCTCGATCCGTGTATGACATCTTCTGGAACAGCTACCAGGGCGGAGATCTCGATGCATTTTCCGCAACACTGGATGACAAGTTCGAGATGATCGGTACCTCCGAAACGGAACGATGCCATACAAAAGCCGGAGGTATTGCATTCTTTAAGCAGCAAATGGAAGAGCTCATCGGCAACGTCGAAATGAGAAACCGGCAAGTCAGTACCGCTGAGATTGACGGATTGGTTCAGATCATTGAACTCTGTGACATTTACACCCTCGCGGAGAACAACTGGTCGTTCTACTCAAAATTCAGAAGTTCAACTCTTTTAAGGGAAACTCCAGAAGGGTGGAAAATAGCTAGTCAGCATGGTTCCTTTCCGGACATAAGAGTTCAGGAAGGCGAAACCCTGGCGATCGACAAAATTCACCGGGAGAATCTGGAGCTCCGGGATGCCGTGAAGCGTCGCACCGCAGAACTCGAAAATAAAACCCGCGAACTTGAGATTGAAGCAGCCATAGAACGGGTTCGGGTTGAATCCATGGCCATGCAACACCCCGATGACCTCAATAGAGTGAACCGGGAATTGCTAAACCAACTCAATAATCTGCAGGTGGAAGGTCTGACAGGGGTAAGTATTTGGCTGATCGATAAGGATGGCATGGTTACTGCCTGGGATCTTTCCAGTCCGGGTAATATGGGTGATCCGAACAGCGCCACTGTTCGGTACAATCCTAATAAATATGATCTTCTGGGAGAACCCTGGAGGATGATTCAGGAATCAGGCGACGACTATTTTGTTCTGGATTATCCTGTAGAAAAGCTTGAGAAAGCCATTGACGAATGGAAAAAAGTAGATCCTTCAGTTGCAGCTGGCTTCAGGGAAGCATTGGCCAATGGAAAGCTGACTCATCAGTGGAATCCGATAGCCAGACATCCTCATGGTATATTGAGTATCGATCTGATTAGTCCACCTTCGGCAGATACCCGGGAAATTGTAATTAAAATGGCCGGAGCCTTCAGCCTAGCTTACCGGCGTTTTCTTGATCTCCAAAAAGCCGAAGCACAGGCTCGGGAGGCACAAATCATCGCTTCTATGGAGAGGGTACGAGCTGCTGCAATGGCCATGCATAATTCCTCGGAATTAAGCAGCGTACTTTCCACCCTCTTCGAACAATTTGATATCCTGGGTATAAATCCCAGCCATGCCGTTTTAACCCTGATCAATAAAGAGAAAAACACATTAACCTTCAGAACCACCGGTAAAAATGGTTACCGGGTTTTTGCTGAACAGGAAGTTGATTTAAATGTAGTAGATGACTGGGTTGACACCGCCGAAAAGTGGAAAAAAAGCACGCCAAATGCGGTCAATGTCAACGAATATCCGCCTGAAATCCTGCCGGATGTGTGGGAAGTCTATGGGGACATCATTTCTACCATACCCAAAAACGCCGTACCGGAAATTAAAGATTTTCCTGAGGGCCTCTTCATTACGGAAGGCTACTGCAAGTTCGGGTACATCGGCTTTGCCCATCATCGGGAGCCAACAGATGAAAAAAAAGATATTGTGAGGCGAATAGCTGCTGAATTTGGCACTTTATATCAACGCTTTCTTGACCTCCAAAAAGCGGAAGCACAGACGCGTGAGGCTGAAATACAATTAGCCCTGGAACGTGTACGGGCAAGAACCATGGCCATGCAGAAATCAGATGAGCTGGGGGATGTAATCGCTCTCATATCTGAACTGATGGAGTCCCTTCAAATACCAGTACATGACGGTGTTGCTCTTATAACATTCAATGAAGATTCAAAAGATCTGAACGAGTGGATGGCCAATGAAGGGTTTGAAACGGCCACAAACTTTCACCTTCCCTATTTTGACCATCCCGTAATTTCAAACCTTTGGAAAGCCAGAGAGCAGGGCCAAAAAGAGCTTATCCAAAGATACTCAGCCGAAGAGAACCAATCTTTTCTGAATCATATTTTTCAGCATACCGATTTCCGACATACACCGGAACCGGTAAAAGAGTATTGTATTGCCGCTGAAACGTATGCCACTACTATAGCCTTTCAAAAAAATACGGCCATCTTCATAAATGATTATTCCGGAGTGTCTCTGACGGATGCGGAGATGTCTATCCTACATCGGTTTGCAAAAGAATTTGACCAGACCTACACACGCTTCCTCGACCTCCTAAAAGCCGAAGCACAGGCCCGCGAAGCTCAGATCGAGACAGCATTGGAAAGAGTACGTTCCCGATCCATGGGAATGCAGACCAGTGCAGAGCTCCAGAACGTCGTAAAGGTAATCTTCAATCAACTGGCACAATTTAATATCAATGCAGAGCATGCCGGTATCGTCGTGGATTATAAGCCCAAAAAAGACTGGAGTTTTTGGGTGGCTGAAACACAGGATCTCCCGGCTAAAGTTACCGTTCCCTATCTGGATTCCATTTGGGATCGGCAATTCACGAAAGCAAAAAAAACCGGGACAGGATTTTTCACCACGCAGCTTAATTTTGAAGAGAAAAACAGCTTCTATAAAACGATGCTGCCCCACATTGAAGGACTTACGGAAAAGGCGACTGAATTTTATTTTAACTGCCCCGGGCTGGCTATATCTACCGCTATTGAAAAAGATATCGGGCTTTATATTGAAAACTTCACGGGCACTCCATATAACGAAGAGGAAAATGCAATCCTCAAACGTTTTGCGAAGGTATTTCAGCAAACCTACACTCGTTTCCTCGATCTGCAACGTGCCGAAGCACAGGCCCGGGAAGCCCAGATCGAGACAGCATTGGAAAGAGTACGGTCACGGTCGATGGCTATGCACCACACTTCTGAGCTGCAACAGGTGATCCATACCGTACATGAAGAGCTGCTAGGTTTAGGCATTGGTAACAATGGCGGATCTTTTATAGCTCTAAATCAGGAAATTGACCAGGAAATTCGTTGCTGGGGAGCCGGTGGAACCGCTGATACTTCGGATGAGGTGCTTATTCCTGCCTATGACAAGCCCTTTTACAACAACCTTCTTAACCGACTTAAGGGTGAACCCGGCTTTTTCACTGAAGAGTTTAATAATGAGCAGAAGAAAGAGTTTTTTAAGTTTCTTTTTGAACATGAACCCTGGTCTCAGCTGAGTGAGAAAGAGAAAAAAGAAGTCCTGTCTGCACCGGGTGGCTATACCCGATCCTGTTGTGTTGGCAAACTTGTCAGCATTTTCATCATCAATCACTTCGGTAAAAGATTTTCCGATGAAGAAAATGAGATCTTAAAACGTTTTACCAAGGTCTTTGAGCAAACCTATATCCGTTTCCTGGACCTGCAAAAAGCCGAAAAACAAACCAGAGAAGCTCAAATTGAAACCGCTTTGGAAAAAGTACGCTCCCGTTCCTTAGCCATGCATAAGAGTGAGGAGCTGATTGAAGTAGTCTCAGTTCTTTTCGAAAAATTTAAAGACCTGCAGATTCCTTTCACAGCAGTGGGTATTGCGACCAGAATTGAGGGCTCTAGAGATCTGAATGCATACGTTTGTGGAGACAATGCAGATGGTCTGGTCATCACCAATTATCGTCTGCCCTACTTTGATAATCCAATACCTATAGATTTTTACAACGCCCTCGAAAAGCAACTGGATTACTTTGTAGGATGCTATTCAAAAGAAGAAAAAGATTCTTTCTATGAATATGTGATTGAACACACTGCTGAATTCAGGCATTTACCTAAGGATATTTTAAACATGATATTCGAAAGCCCGACCTATACCATTTCAACGGTTGCAGTGAAGAATGCCGTTTTTAATATCAATGATTTTGAAGGGAAAGAATTAGCCGAGCAAAACATTGATATCATCAAGCGTTTTGCGAGGGTTTTTGATCAGGCCTATACCCGTTTTCTTGATCTTCAAAAAGCTGAAGAACAGGCCCGCGAAGCTCAGATCGAAACAGCTTTGGAAAGAGTGAGAAGCCGCACGATGGCTATGCAGCACAGTGATGAGCTCATAGAGACTTCTGAACTGATGTT
The DNA here is from genome assembly GCF_011059145.1 of Halalkalibaculum roseum. Classification (NCBI taxonomy): domain Bacteria; kingdom Pseudomonadati; phylum Balneolota; class Balneolia; order Balneolales; family Balneolaceae; genus Halalkalibaculum; species Halalkalibaculum roseum. The sequence continues at coordinate 572,831 of NZ_JAALLT010000004.1, forward strand.
TGATCAAATTAAAAATCTGGGTATCGAATTATGGTCGTGCGGGTTTAGCCTTTGGTTTGAAGATGACAGTTATTTCATAGGCTACAATACAGGGCCGGACGGAAAAATGGGGGATCCGCTAAAAATACCGCTCAACGAAGATGTCTTCTTCAAGACCATCCGGCAATCAAAACGACGGGGTGACGATTTCCTGGTATTCGAATCTGAAGGGGAATCACTGGCACAAACCTATAGCTATATGGATACACTCCCTGTGGTGGGAGAATTTATGAGAGCTATAGTTGATGCGGGCGCTGAATTGCCCCGGTATCAGGTCACACATTGTGGTTTTTTCTCGCATGGCCATCTGATGTTCATCTCACTGAACCACAATCCGGAAGCCGTCGACATTTTCAAGCGCTTTACCAACGTATTTAAACAAACCTATACCCGATTTCTTGATCTGCAGAAAGCTGAGAAACAAGCTCGGGAAGCACAAATAGAGGCTGCACTGGAGCGCGCCAGGGCTCAAAGTATGATGATGCAGCATTCGGATGAAATAAACTCTATTTCAAATGCATTTCATGAGCAACTTATCCTCCTTGGCATCCCATCTGAATTTTCCTACGTATGGCTTCCGGATGAAGCCAATCAAACCCATCAGTTTTGGGCCAGTTGGTTTGAAGAAGATGACGGTGAAGCTTCGTTGCAAAGTAAACAAGTCACCTATCCGCTCGATAAATCAGAACCCTATACAGCAGCCTGCTTTGAAGCCTGGGCAAACCCTGAAGAGGTCCTGCAAGAATTTATACCTCCGCCGGATATCGCCGGATTTTTTGACGTCTGGAAGGAGCTTTTGTCGGGAGCCGAAAAACTGAAAGCTCAATATTTTCCTGATGGTATCTACTATTCAGAAGCGTACATGCGCTATGGCTGTTTTGGGATAAATATCCGTCGCAAACTTTCGGAAGAAGAAAAAAGCATTTTAAAACGGTTTTCTAAAGAATTTGAACGTGCTTACACCCGATTTCTTGATCTGCAGAAGGCAGAAAAGCAGGCACTTCTGATTCGCGAAGAGCGCGACCGTCTTGAAATAGCTTTGAATAAACTTCATGCTACGCAGGATCAGTTGATACAGCAGGAAAAACTGGCTTCCCTGGGCCAGCTCACTGCCGGTATCGCCCATGAAATCAAAAATCCGCTCAACTTCGTGAATAACTTTTCGGATGTGAGTATTGAGTTGATTGAGGAAGCAAGAGAGGAAGTGAAAGAAATGCTGACAGCTGACAGTCAACAGCTGTCATCTATTTTGGACGACATCGAATCCAACCTTCGCAAAATCTACGAACACGGTTCACGGGCCGATGGTATTGTTAAATCGATGCTTCAGCACTCCAGAGGAGGCGACGGCAAAATGGAGCCCACCGGACTGAACGCTCTCGTTAAAGAATACGCCAATTTGGCTTTTCATGGGATGCGTGCAGGAAATAATCCGATAAATGTAGATGTTCACCTGCAGCTGGATGAGAATGTGTGTGAGATCCCTCTAGTGGCTGAGGATTTTTCGCGAGTCATTTTGAATTTGTGCAATAATGGGTTTGATGCAATGAGGGAAAAGGTGAGAGTAAACGGGGAAAAGTACAACCCAAAACTTACAGTGCGAACCAGGAAAATGGAAACCGGCACTGTAATCCAGATCGAAGATAACGGCACCGGTATTCCGGAAAGTGCAAAAGACAAAATTCTTCAACCGTTTTTTACCACAAAGAAAGGGACTCAAGGTACCGGACTAGGACTTAGTATTACCAACGATATTGTGAAGGCACACGGTGGAAACCTGGACGTTCATTCTCAACCGGGAAAAACGGTTTTTACTATTAAACTCACAACTTAAAGCATGCTAAATTTCTTCCGCACAATTCGTAAAAATCTTATAGAGCAGGCCAATGTTCGAAAGTATCTGCTCTATGCCATCGGTGAGATCCTACTAGTGGTGATAGGCATTTTGATTGCCCTGCAGTTCAACACCTGGAAAGAGGAACGTCAACATCAACTCAGTGAGCAAACTTTCTATCAGACTATTTTGGATGACTTGGAGAATGATCAAAAGAAAATGAAGCATCTCTCCACCTTTTACAAAAACAGAATTGAAAACCTGTCCTGGCTACTCAATCGGGTGAGAAACCCAGACCTGGGAGTGAAACCTGAGGAATTTGGAATACATACCGAACCGCTCTATTACAATGAATCGGCGATCAGTTTTGATGCAACTTTTGAAGCAGCCAAAAGCGGAGGAGCCTTTGAAAAATTCTCCAACAAAGAACTTTTGAAAAAATTGGTCGAATACTATTCCAATTTCAAACAAAGAGAAGATGTGCTTTCCTCCACGCTTCGATTTCTGGAAAACTCCTTTGAGCCTTTAATGGCTGCTGTCCCAAATGATTTTTTGACTGAAAAGACGTCTGATCAAGTGTTGACCAGCGATGGAAACAAAGGATTTTATACTTTGATGGAATCTATTCAGGATCAAAGAAATATAGACACACAAAAACAGATAGAGAACTTTTTACAAGAGACGGAATTTGAGTCTTACCTCATCGGAGACCTTGGACGGTCTTTCAACATGACAAGCCAATTGGAACTTCGTTCTACTCAAATAATGTCCCTTCAGGAAGAAATCAAATCTTACCTCTATGATTAGTTTTTACTTCAAATTTCGCCAAAAACTCTTAGAAGAAAAGAATGACATTCGGGTCCTGGCACTTTTCGACAAATATCCAATCGGAGGCTCTCAAAGAACGGGTGGAACTAATTTTAAATCTGATTGATCAGGAATTGGACCAATATCCCTTAAATGTTCAGCTAATGTAATCCCATGAAATTAACAAAACAACAGGAAGCGGAAATAATGCCGATCTATGAAGAGTGGTGGCATAGCTATCTGAACGGTGATGTTAAAACCTATGATCATTACCTTGACGAGGACTATCGTTTTGTCGGTTCCACAGTGGCTGAAGATTTTTTGAATAAAGTGGATACCACACAATTCTTTGATGCAACTGCAGATCAGCTTTCGGGAAAAACACAAAAGAGAAACAGTAAGCTTACAGCACAATATTATGATGGGATTGTATTTATAACCGAATTGGCTGACGCATATTTACTGTTCGGTGATGAATGGACCTTTTATGGAAAATTCCGTTTCTCCTCCATGCTCCGTAAAACGAGTGATGGCTGGCGATTTATTTACCAGCATTTTTCAGTTCCCGATTCAAAAGCACATGAAGGAGAAACAATAGGTTTCGAACAAGTCTCAAAGGAAAATCAGGAATTAAGAGATGCTATAAAACGCAGAACCACTGAACTGGAATACAAAAACAGGGAACTTGAGATTGAAACAGCCCTCGAAAGAGTACGTTCGGCATCTATGGCGATGCAAGAAAGTGGCGAACTGGCCTCAGTTGCCCGTACTGTTTTTGAACAGTTACGGATTCTGGATATTGATGTATACCGATCCTGGATCGATATTTTTCATGTGGAGGAGGGATATGTACTGACCTGGTCAACTGACTTTGAAGGAAACTTTCAGCCAAACCCCGCTACTTTTCCGTTGGACTTTGATGAGACGATGTCCGACTTCTACAGGGATTTTAAATCCTCTTCCAAATTCATCGAACTTGAAGTTCATGGCGATGAGGTTAAGGAGTGGTTTGACTATCTGTATTCTGCGAGTTCAGACCCCATCTTCAAGATTTCCGACGTACCAAATGATTTGTACCAAATCTGGGCCAAGCATCAATACGGAACAATTGCTACAACAAAGCTAAGTCCTATAACAGAGGGTGAAAAGGATATTCTGAATAGGTTTGCCAAGGTTTTTGAACAATCCTATACCCGCTTCCTCGACCTGCAAAAGGCCGAAGAACAGGCACGGGAGGCACAGATTGAAACAGCCCTGGAAAAAGTGCGATCCCGAACCATGGCCATGCAATCCAGCGATGAATTGACTGAAGCTGCATCCGAAATGTTCAGTCAGATCAAGGATTTGGGACTTAACCCTTGGAGTTGCGGTTTTAATATTTTTAATGAGGATAAAACAGTGATATCTCAATGGGTGAGTTCAGGTGATGGAAGGCCTATTGAGCCATTTGATACTCCTACCGATAAAGACATTTTTAAACGCATTACCGAGCATTCATATAAAGATGAGCCTCTATACATCGAGAAAAACGCGGGTAAGGAATTGGAGGAAACGTATAGATATATGGCCTCCCTGCCTACACTTGACAAGATATTTGATGAATTAGAATCAGCCGGTATAACGCTACCCAAAAAGCAGGTTGATCACATAGCTTATTTCAAACAGGGATATTTGATGTTCATCACATATGATGAAGTACCTGAGTATCATTCCATCTTTAAGCGTTTTGCCAAAGTTTTTGAACAGACTTATACCCGCTTTCTCGACCTGCAAAAATCTGAAAAAAGGGCTCGTGAATCCGAAATCGAACTGGCACTTGAAAGGGTGCGTGCCCAGGTAACGGCCATGCAAAAGTCATCTGATCTCTTCGATATCGTGGTGAATATGCGTAAGGAATTCATTTCACTGGGTCACAAGGCGGACTATTTTTGGCATATGCGCTGGAGGCAGGAGTCCTATGAGATGTCGATGACCTCCGAAGATGGTAATCGAATCGGGATGATTATTCGAATTCCGAAATTCGTGCATGATAGTATACCCGGTCTTGCTAAATGGGAAAGAAGCTCTGATCCTGTATATATTATGCCCCTCAGTGCAGATGATGCATGGGACTATATAGAAAATATGAATACCCACGGCCGGTACGAGCAGGCCGACCCGAATGCACCGACGGAGAAGGACATTCAGGAGATCGGAGGTCTCACATTTATCATTGCCCGAACGTCGCATGGTGAAATCGGATACAGCCTTCCCGGAGAAGTCCCAGATCCGCCCCAGGAAGCACTGGATACGCTGAAACGTTTTGCCGGGGTTTTTGATCTTGCTTATCAGCGGTTTGAGGATCTGCAGGCGGCAGAGCAACAGGCAAGGCTCGTTCTTGAAGAACGGGACCGTCTCGAAGTGGCCTTGAATGAGCTTCATGCCACGCAGGATCAGTTGATACAGCAGGAAAAACTGGCTTCCCTGGGCCAGCTCACTGCCGGTATCGCCCATGAAATCAAAAATCCGCTCAACTTCGTGAATAACTTTTCGGATGTGAGTATTGAGTTGATTGAGGAAGCAAGAGAGGAAGTGAAAGAAAAGCTGACAACAGACAGCCAACAGCTGACAGCTATTTTGGACGACATCGAATCCAACCTTCGCAAAATCTACGAACACGGTTCACGGGCCGACTCTATCGTCAAGTCGATGCTCCAGCACTCCCGTGGCGGGGACGGCAAGCCGGAACCCACACCGCTCAACCCTCTGATTAAAGAATATGTGAACCTGGCCTATCACGGCATGCGTGCCGGAGCAGAGCCTATCAATGTAGACATCAAAATGAATCTGGATGCGTCCATCGATGATGTAAACCTGATTGCAGAAGACTTCAGCCGGGTGATTTTGAATCTGTGCAACAATGCATTTGATGCAATGAGAGAAAAGGAAAAACTGACAGCTGACAGCCGACAGCTATCAGCACATCCTGATAAAAAGTATGAGCCCAATCTCACTGTCCGTACCAAAAGAGATAGTGGTACCGTTACCTTCGAAATCGAAGACAATGGCCCCGGGATACCGGATGAATTAAAGGATAAGATACTGCAGCCTTTTTTTACCACGAAGAAAGGCACGCAAGGTACCGGACTGGGACTGAGTATCTCCAATGATATCGTCAAGGCGCATGGTGGAACAATGAGTATTAATTCCGACCCGGAAAATGGAACCACGTTTTGTATTTCGCTTCCGGAAAATGTAAAAACATAAAACTGACCCTCAAATGATTATATTTATAAAGCTTAAGACTATATTCAAGAAATTACTTTGGGTTAGTTTATCTCAAACGGGACACGATGCTACATGCAATTTCTAAAAGGATTCATATTATCGGTTTTCTGTCTGATTGCTTCGGATGCATTCTCGCAAGAGGTTAACTTTCGACATATAACCATAGACGATGGCCTGTCACAAAATGCCGTCTATGCTATTCTTCAGGACAGTCGCGGTTTTATGTGGTTCGGTACCAAAGACGGGCTGAACCGGTATGACGGCCGTAATTTTGTGGTTTATCAGCACAATCCATTCGACTCCACCTCCATTTCCAATGCGTATGTTACCAGGTTGGTTGAAGATAGGAATGCAAATATCTGGACCGGTTCATTAACCGGGGATATCAATATTTTAAATACAGAAACCGGAATTTTCTGTAAAGTCCCATTGGAAAATGAGACAGGAGAAAGTTTAGTAACCAATGAAATTACGGATATTGCGGAGGGCGTTGACGGAAATATGTGGATCGCGACCAAAGGCGACGGACTGATTGAAATTCTTGTAGATAAGAGTGATGGCTGCAATTACGGCTATAGGCAATATCTGCACGACCCGGCCAACGATCGTAGTCTGAACAGTAACAGGGTGGGCAATCTGTTTTTTGATGAAGATCAAACATTTTGGATTGGCACAGAGGAAGGCCTCAATCAATTCCAGGAAAGCAGTACGGCATTTACCCGAACTCAGTTTGATACCAAACACCCGGAAGCACCTGCAGGCTCGGGAGAACACAAAATCACAGCCATGCATGTAAGTCGTGCCGGTACTTTTTGGATTGGAGTCCAAAGCGGACTTGTAAAGTTTGACCGGTACTCCGGCAACTACGAATTCTATCCAAATAAGTATGAGGTTTTCGAGTATGGATGGGGAAGTATCAATAGAATTGCGGAAGACCAAAACGGGCAACTCTGGCTTGGAACTGTCGCAGGACTGATGCGCTTCGATCCCTCTACAAAACAATACACCTATTATCAGCACAAGCCGTTTGATCCGCAGTCTCTCAGTTTTAATATCATCTCCAGTCTTTTGATAGATGACACCGGTATTCTTTGGGCGGGAACCTCGGGTCTCGGCATTAATATTCATGATTTCAAAGCAAACCGGTTTTCAACGCTTAAAAGAACTCCGGACCCTTCCTCACGAATCGCAGGTTTTAGCATTCGCTCCATACTAGAAGACAATTCAGGTGATGTCTGGATAAGTGCAGATGTTTTGTACCGTTGGAACCGCCAAACCGGGGATCTCAAAAGCTATGAAGCGGGTTCCGGTATGATCGATAAATTCGGAAATACCGGTGCCTATTCCATGATTCAGGCATCGGATGGAATGCTTTGGTTTGCTTCATCACAGGGATTATTCCGGCTCAATCCGAATACCAATCAAACCAAGCTTTATAAATATTTACCGGGAGACGATTCCGGCCTTCGCGATCAGGAAGTAAATGCTGTGTTTGAAGACCGTGACGGAACGATCTGGATAGCCACGTACAATTACTTTAGCAAAATGATAGATGAGCAGGCGGGTTCATTCCAACACTTTCGATACCGGTCGTCGGAATACTCTATCGGGATAGCCCGTCCGGTCATATTCCAGGATATAAATGGAATATTTTGGCTGGGAACCGCAGAAGGGCTGATTCGTTTTGACACCAAAAGTGAAACCTTTACCACCTTTTTAAACAATCCCGATCAGCCCAATAGCCTTAGTAACAATCATATAAAATCTATCCTTGAAGATCCCGCTCAACCCGAACAGTATCTCTGGATTGGCACCTCAGGCGGGCTCAATAAGTTCGATTACAGAGCGGGGACCTTTGAACACATCACTGAGCAAGATGGCCTGCCCAATGAAGTAGTTTATGGGATACTGCCTGATGGTGCTGGGAATCTCTGGCTGAGTACAAACAAAGGGCTTTCCCGGTTCAACCCGGAACGTATGACATTTCGAAATTTTGACGTTAAGGACGGTCTCCAGAGCAATGAGTTTAATACCGGTGCCTATTTCCGCAGCGATAGCGGCGAGCTTTTTTTCGGTGGAATACAGGGACTCAACTATTTTTATCCGGACGATATTTATGACAACCCACATCAACCCCCGGTAGTACTTACCGGGATCAAACTGGGTGCCCACCCGATCTCTTATAAAACAGATCGCGGCTTGCTCGATGCTGCAGTTTCCGAAGTTGATCACATCACATTTTCACACCGCGATGACGTAATTTCATTTGAATTTGCTGCTCTTGACTTCTCTTCTCCTGAAAAGAATGAATACGCATATAAGCTTGAAGGATTTAATGAAGAATGGATACAATCCGGCAATCTTGCCTCCGCAACTTATACCAATCTGCCGCATGGCGAATATACATTCCGGGTAAAGGGCTCGAATAATGACGGTATCTGGAATGAAGAGGGACTGGCTTTGGCAGTAATCGTGACTCCCCCATGGTGGCACACCTGGTGGGCGTATGGTCTGTATCTGATAGTTTTTGTTTCCGTACTTTATTCCTTGCGGCGATACGAACTGAACCGCTTTAATTTAAAAAATGAGCTCGAGATTGAAAAAATTCAAACCGGCACGCTTAGAAATCTCGACCAGCTAAAATCACAATTCTTTGCAAACATTTCTCATGAGTTCAGAACACCACTGACTCTCATTTTGGGTCAGACCGAAACCTTGCTTCAGGCTGAGGAGGACCGCAAGAAGAAAGAAAAATTGCTCTCCGTTAATACCAACGCAGAACGGCTGCTAGGCCTTATTAACCAGCTCCTGGAATTATCCAAACTGGAGGCCGGAAAAATGGAGTTGCAAACAAGTCAACATAACATCGTTTCATTCCTCAAAAATATCTTTTTCTCGTTTGAGTCACTTGCAGATGCCAATCAAATCCAGCTCAATTTCTATTCATCACGACCTGTCATAAACATGGATTTTGATGATCAAAAAATGGAACAGGTATTTTTAAACCTGTTTTCCAACGCGTTCAAATTTACTGAATCCGGCGGTCGTATCGATCTTTCAATAGACCTGCCGGTTTCTGGGTTGATTGAAATTCGGATGAAGGATACCGGAATGGGCATTCCGGAAGAACAACTGCCGCATATTTTTGACCGATTTTACCAGGCCGACCAAACGGTAACACGCAAACATGAAGGCACGGGTATCGGCCTTGCGCTGGCCCGGGAGTTGATAGAGCTCCATCAAGGCTCAATCAGTGCGTTTAGCGAGATAGGAGTTGGAACCGAATTTGTGATTCAATTTCCTTTGGTTGATTCTGATGTTCAGAATCAAGAAGAAAAGGAGCTGAGTGTGCAGGCTTCCTCCACTGCTAAAGAAGAGTACCCCGCCCTGCCCGATTTCGGGAGCATATTGTCAGAAAACGAAGAGATTGTCCTGATCGTGGAAGACAATGCTGAAGTTCGCTCTTTTATCCGTGAACAGCTTGAAGATGATTACAAAATAATGGAGGCTGCAAACGGAAGAGAAGGAGTTGAAGTTTCTCAGGCTTCAATTCCCGATCTGATTATCACCGACCTAATGATGCCTGAAATGGATGGCTACCGGTTCAGTGAAAAAATTCGAAATAACGAAAAAACCAGCCACATCCCTGTTATTATGCTCACTGCCCGGGCCGGGCTGGATGCAAAAATCGAAGGCCTTGAAGTTGGTATAGACGCCTTCTTGACCAAACCCTATCATACTCGGGAATTGAAAACTCGGGTTAAAACTCTTATTGAACAGCGTAAGAATCTGAGAAAACAATACAGCAAGGCTACCTATTTCAAACCTTCAGCTATTGCAGAGAGTAAGGTTGATCAGGCTTTCTTGAAGAAAGCTATTGATGTAATCAATGAGCATCTTCAAGATGAGGAATACCGTGTAGAACACTTGGCATACTCCCTCAATATGAGCGTTTCCCAGCTCAACAGGAAACTAAATGCCCTCGTAGAGCAACCGGCCGGTACTTTTATACGGTCAATACGACTACAGCGTTCAACTGAGCTGCTTAATCAGACGGATAAGACCATCGCCGAAGTCTGCTTCGAAGTGGGATTTAATGACCAAGCCTATTTTTCCCGCGCTTTCAAGAAACAGTATGGCAAAAGCCCGTCAGCATTTAGGAAGTTGTCTATTTGACTTTACTGACAATTCTGGTTTATTGGCTTAATCAATAGAATTCAATTATCGATTGGCCATATAATGAACCTTCGGGTCTCGAAGCCTTAGTGGTAAAATTGACAGATTAAATATTTAACCACTTCCCGAGATGATAAGCAGGAATGCTCTAAGGGTTTACTTCATAACATTTATAAAAGTCTACGTAACGCCTCTCTACTTACAAAAGGACCCCATTTGACCGGATAATCCTAACATTTGCACCGAAAGTCCAAGTATGGCGGGTATTTATGCTGTAGCATGATACCGGAGTCAGTATTGTATTTAATGAGGAGGGAATTTCAGCAATATGGTTTTAAGAAGTTCAAACCATCTATTCCATGAAATTGGAGTAACCGCTGACACTCATTCTCAAAACCACTTTATACGGAATCCACTTTTTTAAAATAATTTAAATCAACTATAAACAGTTATGAATAAAATAAAAGTGATGATAGTTCTGCTTGCAACCCTTCCATTTTTGGTTCCCGATGCTTTAGCTCAGGAAACAGAAGAGAATGTACGCATGGAGTACCTCCTTTGTACCTTGAATGAAGGATTTACATTTGAAGATGTAATGAATGATGCAAAAACGTACGGGGAAAAAGTTACAGCTGATGGAAGCAAGTATAATCAGTATCTATTGCGTCCGATGATTGTGGGCGAACGCCTTGATGGTGTTACCCATATCCTTGCGGGTGTCTGGCCCAACGGTCAGGAGATGTACAAAGAGTACGGCAACTATGTAAATAAACATATTGATGCCGACCGGGAAAACAGCCCACACACCTGCAGGTTAACATACGCAACGATGGACCATATTGTAATAGATGACTATCGCGAAAATGAACGATTAGATCAGCGATGGCCTCTTCAGCTGGCTGATTGCTCTCTCAAAGAAGGAGTATCCATGGACTACGCCATTCAGGTTCAGAAAGAGGTGCATCAGGCAGCAGTTAAAAATAATATGAGAGGATACGGTGTCCATTTCCAGATGCCCTACCTGGGTTTCGAAGATGCTGAATATGATTTTATATCTGCCGTCTGGTGGCAAAGTTTTGAACACAGGGGAAATATGGCTCAAAACTATTATAAAATTGCTGATAGCCACGGCCAGCAAATGAGCTCCGTTGTAAGCTGCAAAAACGACCGTGTCTATTTCGCAGAGCGGATTTTCCAAACATGGGAGTAATTTCGTTTACTTAAAAAAATTCATTGGTAAGCAGAGCATAATTTAGTCAGGAGAGCATTTAAAAAAGCATAGTACCAAATGAACAAGTGCCCAAGCACATAAGATTTATAGTGCTGCAATTCCATTAGTCTCTCCGGCCGAAACCGGGGAGACTATTTTTTTAGTTTCTAGCATTAAAATGAGTTTTCTCTTTAAACTTTTCATCCAAATAACCGAAAAGTCCAAACATTTGCGCGAATAGTACAAGTTCGCCTAGTCTGATTTCCTTACATTTTGAATTACAACAGCAAGAAGTTCTGAAGCAGGGACCAATTTGCATCCGGTTCTTCCATACCAACCATTTATCGAACCAACATGAAAACAGTAGGTATAATCGGCGGGTCGGGCTATATCGGCAGCTATGTCACAAAAATCTTCCTTGCCAATGGGTTCAGCGTCCGGGTATCGGCTACGGATATAAAAAAACAGAAGAAGTACAGTCATTTAAGAACCTTACCCGGAGCGGAAAATCTGGATATTTATCCGCTGGATACACGGGATATCACTTCACTCAGGACTTTTGTAGATGGATGTGATATAGTGGTGCACGGCGGTACTCCTTTTCAGCTCGACGTGAAGGATCCTGCAAAAGACTTATTCGAGCCGACTATAAAAGGAACTGAAAACTTTCTTAGCCTCATAGATGAAACTTCCACGGTAAAAAAAATAGTCATTATTGCCTCTGTTGCTTCGTACAATACCGGGTATCCAATGCCGGTGGCAGGTCAACCTGCTGATTATCTCTACACCGAAAGCGATGAACCTCATCTCAACGAAGAAGGGCATCCCTACGCGCAGGCTAAATATTATGCCGACCAGGTGGTTCGGAAATATATTGCAGATCATCCGAATTCGGATGTTGATATCGTGAGTGTCTACCCGGTTGGGGTGATGGGCCCTGCCCTCTCAAATCGCGATGATTCCACGTCTATGGGATTGCAATACCTGTTTAAGAATAAGATTGCCCCAAATCCCTTTGTGCAAATGCTGTTCGATACCGACACCGAGTTTGCCATCGTGGATGTGCGCGACGTGGCTGAGGGTATTTACAGGGCGGCAATCACAGACGGTCTGCACGGGAAACAGTACTACCTGAGCAACGAGAGCTGGAAAGTATCCGACATCACCAGAATGCTGAACAATGAGCCGGCCAGCGATGAACCCAGGTTTGTGTATAGCGGAATAGCGGCTGAGCAGGATTTAGGAATATCATACAAACCCGCACACGTATCATTTGGTGATTATGCAGCGGCAAGCGGTGGTTAATCGGGCATCAAGTGTGGAAATTATCAGTCAGTGACATTATTCGTTTATCCTTGCAAAAAAGACACAACGAGGCGAACTCCCGATGAAATAATAGTGAACGAAGAACGAGGTCTGGCCTGGGAAACCGGAATCTTGCATGCATACTCTGCCAGCGACCCGAGTGAAGAAAACCCTTTATCCCATGGCAAATACGCGGCCCAGTGGATTCTCGAATCCGGCATATAGAAATTCAATCCCACTTTTTGGAATGCTTAACTAATGCAAAAATTCTTCCGCACAACTGACAAAAAGCTAATCCGATTCGGCGCACTATCAAATTGCACTGTATACCTCATATACTATAGGAGACCGTAAAATGCATGAAAAGTCCAAAGTTTTGGGCGAATAGTACAAGATTATGTCACGGGTAAAAGATATCATTGAGTTGTAGTGTATGTGACATTTCAATATCTGACCGTTCTGTTGAACAAACAAATAACATCAAAGGTTAAGTAGAATCAGGCATGAAAATATTAGTTGTTGATGATGAACGAGACGTGGAAATGCTGTTCCGGCAAAAATTCAGGAAAGAGATCCGCAGCGGATTTATTGAGCTTGAATTTGCTTTTTCGGGTCAGGAAGCGATGGAGCTTTTACACAACAGTCAGCCACCGGACGTTCTCTACATTTTCTCGGATATCAATATGCCCGGGATGTCGGGCCTGGAATTACTTGAACAGGTAAAAAAAGAATTTCCTGACATCCAGGTGAGTATGATTTCAGCTTACGGTGATGATGAAAATTATCAGAATGCCATTAATGCCGGCGCCAAAGAGTTTTTTACCAAACCGATTAATTTCGAGTCTCTAAGAGCAGAAGTCCATCAAATAAACGAATCGTCCGACTGATACGGAAACTGACTTAGTTAATAAGAATACTATTCAGTTATCTACGAATTGTATTGGTTGAATACGGAAAGTAAGGGATCAGAAAGCAGGATCCGGCAGGCCGTAGACTGAAGAATGGCGAGCAAAGATCCGGCATTCAATTACCAATAATCTATATTGTGGAATCGAAAGTTGGGTAGCATGAGGATTATTCTCAGCTGCTTCAGACTGACTTCCTATAGATTTCCTTTACGGGTAAAAAAAAGCCCATACAGCAAAATGCCGTATGGGCTTCTCTGTGAAATTAATTGATAATTATTAATCCAAACTTACTTTCATAACTGTCGGATTAAACAGGTTTTCTTTAAGCAACCAAAGTGTGTTCCATTTATCAAAGGTAATACCAGATGGATATATAACCGTTTCATCTGAGCCATAAACTACCTCGCAGTCTCCCCCTCCGAGTACGTCACATCTTTTAATGGTTCCCCCTGCTGTAACCGGTGGAGTTTGTGTTGCAGGGAACCAACCGTTTTTATCATACTCAACGAGATATAACCACCCGTCGGCACCAAACTCAAGGTCAAGTACAGATGTTAATCCGCTTGCTACTACTTCACATTGATCTGAGGGACATATTGCATCACGGGCACCGGCGTCTATTCTCCAAATTCTGGAAAGACCTGTGGTTGGACCATCTTCCTCCAAACCAATATTTGTGGGGGTAACTCCTGTGAGCTCTCCTACATAGTAATCACCATTTGGCCCAACAGCCACTGAAGTAGCCACCGGCTGAACATAACAGTTGCTTTCTTCTCCCAACGGAAACAATACAAGCCAATCTTCGGAATTGCTGGATCCGATACCCGATTCGGTGGGAGGTGTTAACGTTGCAACCAGTTCTAGCTGCCCGTTTGCTTTGGTCCAGTATAGAGCATTGCCTGCTGCGTCTGCGACAAGAGCTTCATTCCCACCAAGACTTGCCACACCATATGGATTAGATTGTGGACCGGCTGTGAAACCTGCACCCGGATTTTCCTCACATGCAGGAATCTTCCACCCGAGCCCGGCGTTTGCATCCGGATCATTATCGGTTTCATATTTTTCAATATCTCCTATTAATCGCTGGCTTCCATTAGAAGCATGAAAAACTTTTGCCCCCACGGCTTTATCCAAGCCGCCTCCTGTTGCAAAGAAATTACCATTACCTATAGACTCCAATCCGTTGATCGGAGAATTCGTTACAGTAGTTAATTCAGTTACAGTCTTTACCTTGCCGTTGATTTGGATCTCTTTCACCACAGTTGTTGACGTACCCGGCGGAGGTACCTCAGTACCCGGAAAAACGGTCTCGGCCAGTATGATGCCACCGCTAGGTGTTGCATCGATACTAAATACGGGTGGATTAAAGGTGTATGAATCGGCTCTGCGATCCATTTGCTCTGATTTTTTGGCTTTTGAAGCATCTATGGTCAAAGCTTGATCTTTATCTGCATTGGTGGCTACATCATTGCACCCGGCCAGGATGTAAACAAAGATTACTATGACAAGTAAGGATATTCCATTCTTTAGAAATTGCATAACTACCTCCCTTATTTATTTTTTTAGGAAAAGCTCTCTCTTATTTCCCAGTGATGTTTAGATTATATATTTAACAATCAAATCACTGTTTTTCAAGGATTTATTATGGTTATAGTACGTATAATTTTATACGGTATTTTTCATTAATTGGATAGATAAACTACACCCTCACTCGTTTTGTGGTCATAAAATTTGGAGGAATGCTCATTATGTCCAGTTGGGGTATTATGGATGTAAGCTAATCGCAATTTATCGTCCGTTTTCCCAACTTAATATAATGGCTAAGTAAAACTTTGAATCTGGCATTAAAGCTGTGATCATAACTGAATATTAAAAGGATGAAATCATTTTGGATAAAAGTTTTATATATTCTAGACATGGCACTCCAAAATAGTTAAACACTCATACTTACATGTTTTCAACCTCTTGTGATTATGGTCTGCAGGCGATGCTCTACCTGGCACTGCATTATTCCGATGAAGAGAATATTGGCCTTAACAGCATTGTCGAAAAACTGGACATCCCCAAGCACTACCTTAGCAAGATACTTCAGGTACTGGTAAAACATAAATTGCTGGTATCCATGAAAGGTCCCAAAGGTGGATTCAGACTCAACCGCCCGCCCTCCGAAATCTCTCTTATTGAAATTGTTGAAGCTATTGACGGGTTGGATATTTTCAATGAGTGCGGCATTGGTTTTAAAAAATGCGACGACAAACATCCCTGTCCCATCCACCAGGAGTACAAGGAGATACGCAACAAAATACAGACCCTATTTGAAAACAAGACACTGGAAGAGCTCACCAAGGATGTAAAGAGCGGCGAAAGCATTGTATCACTGGGACACAAAGTGACTTCAAAATAGCTCTCCAACATCTCATTTTCCGTTTCCATAAAACTTTAATTATTTAATTTTGGAGTTTTATGTCTAATTATCTTATTATTCTTTTAGCTTCATGAATTAACAATACCTGCTATCCAAACATATAGCTGGAGGCTGTCATGGCATTACGAATAACAGATGCCTGTATTAACTGCGGATATTGCATTGCTGAATGTCCGAATCAGGCTATTTACGAACCCGGTATGAAGTGGTCGCTGGCCGAAGGCACGCAGCTCCGAGGTGAGGTAAAGGTTGGCCGCAACAAGTTTCTGAATGCCGACCAATTGTACCCGCCGCTTTCCTACAACTTCCACTATATAGTACCTGAAAAATGCTCAGAGTGTATGGGAGTATTTGATGAGCCTCAATGCAACGTGGTGTGTCCTGACCCATTGAGTTTTAGAAAATTCAGAAACAACGAAAAGTTAATTGACCTAATTCAAAAACAGTCCACACTGAATCTAGAGCTGATTTGAAGCAATACATTGACCCGGCGGACAGGTTAACCTGGCAATCGCCAAATCTTAATTTCAATCCTAACTGTTGATCAAACCTATTTGTGTGTATGGATGAGTGCGTAATTCACCTCCCTGTTGAAATAGTCATCATCAGTTCAAGGAATAGAACCATACAAAATCCGGTGCCTTACTGCATCCGTGATGCCTATGCATCACCTCTATGCCCGGTGGGCATTTAACATTAATGAATACACGATCCCATGTTTTCTGCATCATGTCATTACGGTCTGCAAGCGATGTTTTATATCGCACTGCATTCGTCTGATGAGAAAAATGTGGATCTGAATAGAATTGCGGAGGAGAAAAAAATCCCAAAGCACTTCCTGAGCAAAATATTGCAGATGCTTGTCAAGGATAAATTACTGGTATCCATGAAAGGGCCGACCGGTGGCTACAAATTAAGTCGCCCCGCAGATGAAATCACTCTGCTTGAAATCGTAGACGCCATAGACGGGCTTGACATTTTCGATCAATGCGGTATTGGCTTTAGAAAATGCAATCCGGATAAACCCTGTCCCATCCACAATGATTACAAAAGAATCAGGGATCGGGTATACAGGCTTTTTGAGGATAAGACCCTGGTAAGCCTCAACGAAGAAATTAAAAGCGGCAACAGCATGAGCAAAATCGTGGAACCCTCAGATTAGATGACTCATCGTCGAAGTTTAAAGAATTCAACATACCATAATCGTGATATAAGAAGGTGAAATCGTGCAAAATCAACAAGTAACTATCGATGCAAATGAAGCGACAGCCTATGTTGCTCATAACCTAAGTGAGATTATTGCCATATACCCCATAACACCTGCCTCACCGATGGGTGAGTGGGCTGACGAATGGAGCATGGCAACGAAAAAAAATATCTGGGGAACCATTCCTGATGTGGTGGAACTGCAGAGTGAAGGCGGCGCCGCAGGTGCCATGCATGGAGCTTTGCAGACGGGTGCCCTGACAACCACTTTCACCGCTTCCCAGGGATTGCTTCTGATGCTGCCAAACCTATATAAGATAGCCGGCGAACTCACTCCCGCTGTTGTGCATGTGGCCTCAAGAACCGTTGCTACACATGCCCTCTCCATATTCGGTGACCACAGTGATTCCATGACGGCCCGCCTGGCAGGTATGGCCATGCTAAGCTCAAATAGTGTGCAGGAAGCGATGGATATGGCCATGATTGCTCATTCCGCTACCCTGCAGACTCGCATTCCCTTTCTTCACTTTTTTGACGGTTTCAGAACTTCTCACGAGGTACAGAAAATTCATCAGATTCCTCTGGAAGTCATGTCAGACATGATTGACCACGAATGGATTATTGAACATCGCAACCGAGCTCTCAAACCTGATAGCCCGGTGCTAAGAGGTACCGCCCAAAACCCGGACGTCTTTTTCCAGGCGAGGGAAACCGTTAATCAATACTATGACAACTGTCCGGGCATTGTACAGGAGCATATGGACAAATTTGCCGAGTTAACCGGAAGGACCTACCGCTTGTTCCAATACCATGGACCAGAGGATGCCGAGCGTGTTATCATTCTGATGGGTTCGGGTGCCGAAACCGCACATGAGGCGGTAGATAAGCTGAATAAACAAGGCGAAAAAGTCGGACTCGTTAAAGTACGTCTTTTCAGACCTTTCAGCATGAATCACCTTATTCAAAGTCTGCCTGCAACCGTTAGGGGCATTGCAGTGCTGGACCGTACCAAAGAACCCGGGAGTACAGGTGAGCCTCTTTATAATGACGTGATTGCCAGCCTTTATGAAAACCAAACGGAAGAGTGGAAGACTTTCGATACCAACCCAAGAGTCATAAACGGTCGGTTCGGACTCTCATCCAAGGAGTTTACTCCGCCCATGGTTAAACGAATTTTTGACGAATTAACCAAGAGTAAGCCTAAGAATCATTTTACCATCGGAATAGAAGACGATATTACCCATACCAGTCTGGATTTCAATGTAAACGGACTGATGAGTACCGAGGATCGCTTTGAAGGACTCTTTTACGGTCTTGGATCTGATGGGACAGTGAGTGCCAACAAGAATTCCATAAAAATAATCGGCGACAATACCGATTATTACGCTCAAGGATACTTTGTCTATGATTCCAAGAAGTCCGGTGCAACGACGGTCTCGCACCTCCGCTTCGGTCCCGATCCTATCCGATCCGCCTATTTGATACATGAAGCCAACTTTGTGGCTTGTCACCAGTTTCAGTTCCTGGACAGGTTTGATATGCTTGAAAAAGCCCAAAAGGGGGCAACCTTCCTGTTAAATGCCCCGCTAGAGCCTGAAGAGGTATGGGATAATCTACCCGAAAAGGTTCAACGCCGGATTATTGAAAAGGATCTCAACTTCTACAGTATCGATGCTTACAAAGTAGCCCGTGAAAATGGCATGGGAACCCGCATTAATACGGTCATGCAGACCTGTTTCTTTGCCATATCCGAAATACTGCCTAGAGAGGAAGCCATAAAATTGATTAAGGAAGGCATCAAGAAAGCATACGGCAGTAAGGGCGAAGAGGTGTTGAAGAGCAACTATAGGGCTGTGGACAATTCCATAGAGAATCTGAATAAGATAGAGATTCCCGATAAGGTGACCTCCGATATTGATATGAGGCCTGCCGTTCCTAAAGAAGCACCCGAATATGTACAAAAAGTAATTGGAGAAATTATTGCAGGTAATGGCGATGACCTACCCGTAAGTGCTTTTGAACCTGACGGCACTTTCCCCACAGGTACTACCAAATGGGAAAAGAGGAATATCGCCCAGGAAATACCGGTGCTGGAACCCGATATCTGTATACAATGCGGTAAATGTGCCTTGGTTTGCCCCCATGCAGTAATCCGTATGAAAGCATTTGACGAAGACCTGCTGGCCGGGGCTCCCGAGACCTTCAAATATATGGATGCACGCGGCCGGGAATGGCCGGATAATACCAAAGTCAGCATTCAGGTATCACCGGAGGATTGTACCGGATGTGAGTTGTGTGTGGAAGTCTGCCCGGTTAAGGACCGTAAGAAAGTGGGAAGAAAAGCCCTCAATATGGCAGAAATTCAGCCGCTGATTGAACAGGAGAAAGAAAACTGGGATTTCTTCCTGTCACTTCCTGAGTATGATCGCTCGGAACTGAAACAGGAAACCGTAAAAGGTTCGCAATTCCTCGAACCCTTGTTTGAATTTTCAGGGGCCTGCGCCGGCTGCGGTGAAACACCCTATATCAAATTGATCACCCAGTTATTCGGTGATCGGATGATTATTGCCAATGCCACCGGTTGTTCATCTATATATGGCGGGAATTTACCGGCTACACCGTATACCACAAACAGCCAGGGACTAGGTCCTGCGTGGTCTAATTCACTTTTTGAAGATAACGCGGAATTCGGACTCGGCTTCCGGCTCACCATAGACAAACAGGAGACACAGGCAAAAGAACTTCTCAATTCTTTAAACGGTGATATAGATCCACAGTTGAAGAAAGAGATTCTCAATGCTGATCAGAGCACCGAGCCGGGTATCTTTGAGCAGAGAGAACGTGTTGCAGAACTCAAAGAGCTACTCAAATCATCGGATAAGAAAGAAGCCAAGCTACTTTACAGCATCGCCGACTACCTGGTGCGCAAAAGCGTCTGGATCTTCGGAGGTGACGGATGGGCTTACGATATCGGTTATGGGGGACTTGATCACGTGCTGGCCAGCGGCCGGGATGTGAACATACTGGTCATGGATACCGAAGTATACTCCAATACCGGGGGACAGTGTTCTAAAGCAACGCCACTGGGTGCGGTAGCAAAATTTGCTGCTGCCGGTAAGCGCACCTCCAAAAAGGACCTTGGACTAATGTCTGTTTCTTCAGGCGGAGCTTATGTGGCACGTGTTGCACTCGGCTCCAGTGATATGCAAACCATGAAAGCCATACTGGAGGCCGAAAGATACCCGGGTCCATCCATTATCATTGCATACAGCCATTGTATAGCCCACGGTTATGACATGAAATTCGGACTCAACCAGCAGAAACTGGCTGTTGACTCCGGCTACTGGCCCTTGTTCCGATTCGATCCTACGAAGATTGACAAGAATGAGAATCCCTTCCAACTGGATTCAAAGCCACCCAAAATTCCTCTTGAGGACTACGCCTATAATGAGATGCGTTACCTGATGCTTTCAAAATCCAAGCCGCAGGTAGCCAAAGATCTTATGAATCATGCACAAAAAGATGTGAAGGAGCAGTGGAAGATCTACGAGCGTATGGAAGCACTCTTCGAGCCGAATGGAACAGCGACTGAAAAGGAGCCGCAGGATTAACATGAGACTGAAAATTTAAATAAGCATAAATCAATGAACTTAGAAACTACATACCTTGGCCTGACCTTAAAAAACCCTCTGGTTCCCTCGGCCTCCCCGTTATCTACCGAAGTAGACTACGTCAAAAAAATGGAAGATGCCGGTGCTTCAGCAGTGGTGATGTATTCTTTATTCGAAGAGCAGATTACAAAAGAAAATATTGCGCTGGACCATTTTTTAACGCACGCCAACGAAGGCTATGCAGAAGCACTGAGCTATTTCCCTGACCCCGGGGTGTATCACAACCTAAATGCGGAAGATTATTTGACTCATATCCGGAAGCTCAAAGAGGCGGTTGATATACCTGTCATAGCAAGCCTAAACGGCGTTTCGGAAGGAGGCTGGATGTCTTATGCCGAAAAAATGGAACAGGCCGGTGCCGATGCCCTGGAACTAAATATCTACTATATCGCTGCAGATCCTAACCTCAGTGCGGAGGAGGTTGAGCAGAAATACATCAATGATGTAAAGGCTGTGAAAAAGAACATCACAATCCCTGTGGCAGTAAAGCTGGCACCCTATTTCAGTGCCTTTGCAAATATGGCTGTCCGCCTGGAAAAAGCAGGAGCTGACGGACTGGTGCTGTTCAATCGCTTTTACCAGCCGGATTTTGACCTCGATGAGTTTGAAGTGGAACCCAGCCTTGAGCTGAGTAGCAGCTTTGAAAAAAGACTCCCCCTGCGATGGATTGCGATGCTTCGACCCCATTTGAAAGGCAGCCTCGCAGCTACTTCGGGTATTCATACTGCCGAAGATGTCATTAAGATGCTATTGGCAGGTGCCGATGTGGCAATGATGGCTTCAGTACTGCTCAAAAATGGAATAGGAACGCTCCGTGACATAACAGAAGGAATCAAAGAATTCATGGAAGAAAAAGAATACGAGTCTGTCTCTGAAATGAAAGGAGCCATGAGTTCATCTTCGATCGGAGATCCTTCAAAATTTGAACGTGCCAATTATATCAAGACCCTTCAGGGATTCACTATGGAGGATATCACCTAGATGAATCCATACTTGTTTACCCTGCAAGGCGAAGTATCAACTACAGAACGTGAATTTTCCCAATTTTTTGATCCGGCATTTGTATCCAAACGCGAATTTAGCTACATTATTTTAGAGTTTTTTGTCTAAATATCTTAAATTAGAATTAGTTCTCTTAAAACCTGTTTTCAACAACATATAATTCAAAAAGTACACTACCATGTCATTACTGATTACTGATACCTGTATCAACTGTGCTGCATGTGAACCGGAATGCCCGAATCAGGCAATATATGAGCCCGGCGCGGAATGGTCTATGGCAGAAGGTACCAGCCTGCAAGGCACTGTTACCTTATTGAACGGAGATGAAGTGGATGCGGAAGAAATGCAGGAGCCTCTTTCGGATGACTTCTATTTCATCGTAGCTGATAAATGCACCGAATGCAAAGGTTTCCACGAAGAGGAACAGTGCATCGCGTTTTGTCCGGTACCGGAATGTATCATCGTCCATCCCGATCATGAAGAATCGGAAGACCAGCTTTTGGAGCGGCAGTCATTCCTGCATAATTAATATCGCCCAAAAGAGATAAAAAGATTCACCTTTAAAACCTGGAACCAATGCCTTCTACCAAAACTAAACAGACCATGAGAAAAGCTGTCGTCCGTTTTTCCGGTGACTCCGGGGATGGGATGCAGCTGACAGGAGAAATATTCTCGCAGTCTTCAGGTTCAGCCGGCAACGACCTGACGACCGTACCTGATTTTCCCGCCGAGATAAGGGCTCCCCAAGGTAGTATAGGCGGGGTTTCAAGTTTCCAAATTCAAATAGGCGGCACGGAAATCTATACCCCCGGTGATAAAGTGGATGTTCTTGTGGTAATGAACCCTGCCGCTCTTTCAGCCAACCTGAAATTCCTTAAATCGGGTGGGACCATTATTGCCGATAAGGATAACTTTAACAGGAAGTTTCTGAAGAAGGCAGACTATGAAGAGAACCCGTTGGAAGACAGCTCCCTTGACGATTACCAGGTTGTTGCCGCGCCGGCGACATCTCTTACCAAAGAGGCCCTAAAAGATCTGGATCTGGACATGCAGTCGGTCACCCGAAGCAAAAATATGTTTGCATTGGGGGTTGTCTACCACCTTTTCAACCGACCTATTGAGCCTACTATTGATTTTTTTGAAAAAAAATTCAGTGGAAAACCCGATCTCATTCAGGCAAACATGCGGGCCCTGAAAGCCGGCTACTATTATGCGGAGAATACCGATGTCTTGCCGGCCTCGATTGTTATTCCTCCGGCTAATCTGCCTAAAGGGACCTACAGAAATATTGACGGAAACACCGCCATTGCGTGGGGCGCATTGGCAGCTGCTGAAAAAAGCGGTCGCAAGCTCTCCCTGTCTTCCTATCCTATCACCCCGGCATCAGAGATTCTTCACGAGGTCTCGGCCCGCAAGGATCTGGGTGCCATTGTGCTTCAGGCTGAAGATGAAATTGCCGCTGTCTGTGCAGCAATTGGAGCCGCATACGCAGGTAATCTCTCGATAACCAGTACCTCAGGCCCCGGGATCTCACTTAAAACCGAAGCGATGGGTCTCGCAGTTATTGCAGAGTTGCCGCTCGTGGTCATCAATGTTCAGAGATCAGGTCCGTCAACCGGCCTGCCGACCAAAACGGAACAGGCTGACCTTTTGCAGGCACTATACGGACGTCACGGGGAAGCCCCGATTGTAGTTCTGGCTGCCAGTTCTCCTGATGACTGCTTTTACTACAGTTACCAGGCGTGCAGACTGGCCATGGAACACATGACCCCGGTTGTACTACTCTCTGATTCTTACCTTGCCAGCGGCAAAAGTCCGTGGCGAATCCCTGATTTGGGTGAACTGCCGGATATTACCATTCCCGAATATACCGGCACGCCGGAAGAATGGGCTCCTTACTTAAGACAGCCCGAATACCTCAATCGATACTGGAAGGTCCCCGGCGAAAAAGGTTTTGAACACCGCATCGGCGGTCTTGAAAAAGAAGATATTTCGGGCCACCTGACCTATGACCCTGAAAACCATGAGAAAATGGTACAGATCCGTCAGAAAAAGGTTGATCTCATTGCCAATAAACTACCTAAACAGGAAGTTTCCGGGGCCCAATCCGGAGAATTACTGGTCGTTGGATGGGGTAGTACCTACGGTGCTATCAATTCTGCCATTATGGAATTGCTTGAAGAGGGCTACGAAAATATCGGCTTTACACATTTCAATTATATCAGTCCGCTACCGGGCAATACGGCTGAAATATTTGACCGTTTTGACCGCGTCCTGGTCTGTGAATTGAATAACGGACAGTTTGTGAAATACCTGAGATCCACCCTACCGGATTATGAATATGTACAGTTTAACAAGAATCAGGCCCAGCCATTTTTCACATCCGAAATTAAATCCAAGATTTACAAGACACTCGAGGTTGAGTTATGAAAACCGAAACCAAGACAAACGGTGAGACCTTAACCGTCAATGATTTTAAAAGCGATCGGAATGTAAAATGGTGTCCGGGTTGTGGCGACTACATGATCCTTGCCATGATGCAGAAAACCTTTACCCAGCTGGATCATAAGAAGGAGGATATTGTCTGTATCTCAGGTATCGGCTGCTCTTCACGCCTGCCTTATTACTTAGAAACTTTTGGCATTCACTCTTTGCACGGGCGTGCTCCCGCAGTGTCTACCGGATTGAAACTGGCAAATCCCGATCTGAGTGTCTGGGTTGTTACCGGTGATGGAGATAGTATGGCGATTGGCGGCAACCATTTCATTCATGCCTGCCGTAGAAATCTGGATCTGAATATCATCATATTCAATAACAAGATCTATGGTATGACCAAAGGACAGTCCTCTCCTACCACTCCTCTCGGTACCAAAACCAAAACAGCGCCCTACGGCAGTTATGAACCTCCCTTTACTATCGGAGAGCTGGCAATCAGTGCCGGTGCCACCTTCTTTGCCCGCGTCCCGGATAAAAGTCCAAATATGCTGGGAGATGTGATGATGGAGGCTTATAAACATAAAGGAACCTCGGTTATTGAGGTTCTGCAAAACTGTGTTATTTTCACTGATGGTATCCATGAACAGCTGACAGGTAAAGATACGAAGGATGAAAATCAGCTGGTCCTGGAGCAGGGTAAACCCATGATTTTCGGAAAAGATCAGGAATTCGGAATTGCAATGGATGGTATGAAGCTGAAGAAGGTATCACTCGATGATGACAGTGACCATGAACCTTTGGTGCATGATCCTACAGAAATGGAAACGCAGATGCATATTGCGCTTTCCAGGTTGCAGCTTCCCGACTATCCGGTGGCCATGGGAATTATCAGAAATACCGAATCCGTCAGTTTTGACGAGACCTTGCACCATATTATCGAAGATTCCCAGGAGAAAAGTCCTTATAAAAATGTCACGGAACTTTTCCATACCGGTAATACCTGGAATGTCTCCTAACGGGTTATATTGCAGATATAAGAATATTTAAAAAATTAAATTACAGGAATATGTCAGACAGCAAGAAAGTAACGATCGACTTAGATGGAAGCAGCTTTGAACTTCCTCTGGTTGTTGGAACCGAAGACGAAAAAGCGATTGACATATCACGACTTCGCAACGAAACCGGGTATATCACCCTGGATACCGGATACAAAAATACCGGGTCTACCAAAAGTGCTATAACCTTCCTGGATGGTGAAAACGGAATATTGCGATATCGCGGATATCCGATTGAACAACTGGCTGAGCAATCCACCTTTCTTGAAGTTGCTTATTTGCTGATATATGACAAACTGCCTACGCAGAAGGAACTTGATCAGTTTATTTCTAAAATCACCCAGCACACCTTGATTCACGAGGATATGATGAAGTTTTATGAGGGCTATCCCTCAAAGGCTCATCCTATGGGCGTCCTCGCCTCTATGATCAGTGCTTTGTCTACCTTCTACCCTGAATCTCACAAGTCGGAGCTACACCCTGATGAAGTTGAATTGACCATCATCAGACTACTTGCCAAGGTATCTACTATCGCAGCATGGTCATATAAGAAGTCGAAAGGATTTCCCCTGATGTACCCGCAGAATCGACTCAGTTATACCGAAAACTTTCTGCATATGATGTTTGCCCAGCCCACAGAGGAGTTCAAGGTAAATCCTGTTGTGGCCAATGCGCTTGATACCCTGTTAATTCTGCACGCAGATCACGAGCAGAACTGCTCGGCTTCTACTGTGCGAATGGCCGGTTCCTCTCATGCCAGCCTCTACGCTGCAATTTCAGCCGGAGTTTGTGCACTTTGGGGCCCATTACATGGCGGTGCCAACCAGCAGGTTATTGAAATGCTGCAGCGCATTCAGGCAGAAGGAGGTAATGTGGAGAAAATGGTTGAGAAGGCTAAGGATAAGGACAGTGATTTCCGACTCATGGGCTTCGGTCACCGTGTGTATAAGAATTTCGACCCGCGGGCCAGAATTATCAAAGATGTTTGCGACAAAGTGCTCAATGAGCTGGGCATTGATGATCCGCTGCTGGATATTGCAAAGTCCCTAGAAGAAGTTGCCCTGAATGACAGCTACTTCGTAGAAAGGAAACTGTATCCCAATGTGGACTTTTATTCGGGTATTCTCTATCGGGCCATGAATATCCCCACCGAGATGTTTACGGTGATGTTTGCCTTGGGAAGATTACCGGGGTGGATCGCTCAATGGAAGGAGATGCGTGATAACAAAGAACCGATTTCACGTCCCCGCCAGATATATGTGGGAGCCAATGAAAGAGATTATGTTCCTATTTCAGACCGTTAATTAGTGTTCATGAATGTGAAAATGACATATTCACAACAAGTATATGTAATGCAACAACCAACTCGATGCAATTCAGACGTAATGAAGTATGAGAGCTATTTTATAAATAGCAGCATTCGGGCAGTGGGGGCAAAATAAAAATTTAAGTTAATTTTGGATATTAAGGTATAAATATCAAAATAATGAAAACTCATCAGTACATATCCTATGCTTGCTGAATTTGGAAATATCTTACTCTTCCTGATTGTAGGAATTCTTTTCGTAGCCATGAGTCTCATGGTGGCCAAATTTCTTCGTCCTGATCGTCCAAATGCCGAAAAGCTGGCAACCTATGAGTGCGGGGAAACCCCTTTCGGTTCGGCCCGCGTACAGTTCAATAACCGCTTTTATATCATCGGATTGATGTTTCTCATATTCGAAGTGGAAATACTATTGTTGTTCCCCTGGGTGATGGTATTTCAGGAGATCGGATGGTACGCGTTTACAGCCATGATCATCTTCGTCTTCCTAATCTTTATCGGATTT